>DQOT01000139.1 GCA_015658495.1 Fidelibacterota bacterium
TGAACGTCACGGACTTCAAAGCCGGCACGTTCACGGGTCAAACCGCCAGGCCCTAGCGCAGAAATACGACGCTTGTGTGTGATTTCTGCTAATGGATTGGTTTGGTCACCGAATTGAGAAAGCTGTGAGGTACCAAAGAACGTGTTAATCACGGTGGTCACCACACGTGAGTTGATCAAATCCTGCGGTGTGATACTTTCAGATTCTCTCAAATTCATTCTTTCATGGATGGTACGGATCATGCGGCTCAACGCAACGCTGAACTGATTGGTCAATTGCTCACCGATGGTTTTTACGCGACGATTCCCCAGATGGTCAATATCATCGACACCACGTTCACCTTTCCGCATTTCAATTAGAAAATTGATCACCTGAATAATATCATCCATAGTCAGGACGGTATCTTCTACAGGTACATTCAGATTGAATTGCTGGTTCAACCGGTAACGGCCAACTTGACCGAGATCATACTTTTTCGGGCTAAAGAAAATCCGCTCAATAAATTTTTGAGCAGTTTCCAGGTTTGGCGGTTCACTGGAACGAATGAGCTGGTACACAACACCCAAAGCTTCTTCTGTGCTGCGAGTTGGATCCTTTTCAATCGTATTTAAAAGCAACAGAGAATGGAAATTCTTATTTCCATCGACGATACGAATCTCTTTGATCCCCGCTTCTTTTAACGCTTCAGCATTGTCTGCGGTCAACTCTGTACCTCCTTCAAAGAAGATTTCACCCGTACGGGTATCTACAACATCCTCTGTGATGGTCGCACCAATGAACTTGGTTAAATCAACCTTTTTCGGATTCAGAGATTTCAATGAACCAAACGCATTAAAAATATCCGTATTGGTTGAATACCCTAACGCCCTCAACAGCATGGTGACCGGGAATTTTCTCCGACGATCAATAATGACAAACAAACAGTCATTAATATCTGTTGTGAAGTCTACCCAGGAACCCCTGGCTGGAATGATTCGAGCCTGGAACAGCTTGGTACCATTCGGATGAATGGATTCATCAAAGAATACACCAGGTGAACGTTGAAGCTGCGATACAATAACTCGTTCGGCACCATTAATAATAAAGGTCCCATTTTGGGTCATGTAGGGGATATTCCCAAAATACACATCCTGTTCGATACTTTGCGCATATTCATTCTTATTATTTTCGTCGGTAATGTGCAACGCCAAACGTACACGGAGCGGCGCAGAATAAGTCACGCCACGATCCATACATTCGCCGGGTGTATATTTGGGTTGACCTAGGTAATAGGTCTTGTATTCAAGAATGTAATTCCGATGTGAATCTTCAATCGGAAATACGTTGTTAAAAACTCCCTCAAGACCAATTTGTTCACGCGCTTCCTGCGGAATCCATTCCTGCAGGAATTGCTGGTGAGCTTTGGTTTGAATTGAGAGAAGATCTGGTACATCCACAAAAGCGGGAATCTTTGAAAAAGATTTGCGCTCAGTGAATTGAGTCGTTGAAGCTCTCAATTAAGCCTCCCGATGTTTAATTAATAAAAAAATAAAGGATGGGTTGCATTGAATTAAACAACTTCGACTTCAGCACCTGCTTCTTCTAGCTTTGCTTTAATGTCGTTTGCTTCTGTTTCAGAAATACCTTCTTTCAGGGCTTTCGGCGCAGAATCAACAAGTTCCTTTGCTTCTTTCAATCCTAAATCTGTCAGGCTGCGGACAACTTTAATAACGTTGATCTTCGCTTGACCACATGATTTAAGGACAACGTCAAATTCGGTTTGAGCTTCAGCACTTGTATCACCCCCAGCAGCCGGTGCGGCTACCTCGGCAACAGGCGCTGCTGCGGTTACACCAAATTTGTCTTCGATTTCACTGATGAGTTCTGAGATTTCCACCATATTTGAATCTTCAAGATATGAGAGAACATCTGCTCGAGTAACTGCCATTTGGACTACTCCTTACTGGTTTTCAAGATTAAGATTTTTGTTTTTTTAAACTATTCAATACACCCACTGCATTTTGCATCGGCGCAATCAAGGTTGATGCCAACTTCTGCAATGGACTGATAAGCATGGCAACCAATTGGGAAAGTAACTCTTCCTTACTTGGCATGTCGGCTAACTTTTTGAATTCTTCTCCGGGGAGAAATTCACCCTCGAACAAAATACCTTTTACCGTGGGTAAATCGTTATCTTTCGTGAATTCCTTGATCACCTTAGCCGGTGCAACTGGTTCATTGTAAGCGATGGCAATTGCGGTTGACCCTGTTAATACTTCGTCAAGCCCACTGATCTCATTTTGCTCTGCAGCTAATTTGATCAATGTATTTTTTGCAACCCTGTATTCAACATCAGCTTTAAAAAATTCACTGCGAAGTTTGGTGATATCACCCACATTAAGTCCGTGATATCCAGTAAAATAAACTGCTTTTGCCTTCGAAAAGGTTTCTTTCAGTTCATTTACTTGTTCGATATTTTTTGTATTTGGCATGTGTTTACCTTATAGATGCAGGGTCAATTTGAATGCCGGGGCCCATGGTGGATGAAACGGACATTTTTTCTAAATACTGTCCTTTCACTGATGCTGGGCGTGCTTTCATAACCATATCATAAACGGTTTGAATATTTTCGACTAATTTTTCTGTTCCAAATGAAACTTTTCCGCAAGGAACATGGATGATACCTGTTTTTTCAACTCGAAGCTCGACTTGTCCTGCTTTAAAATCCTTTACTGCTTTTGCCACATCCATGGTCACGGTGCCACTTTTCGGATTGGGCATGAGTCCTTTCGGTCCAAGGATCCGACCCAGTTTACCTAGTTCACCCATCATATCAGGTGTGGCAATAATTTTATCCACGTCGGTCCAACCGTTTTTGATCTTGGTCAAATAATCTTTATTTCCCACGAAATCAGCCCCGGCTTCCTGGGCTTCTTTTTCTTTGGGGCCTTGAGCCAAAACGAGAACCGTAACCGTTTTACCCGTTCCATGAGGTAAAGGTGTGGTTACACGAATATTATCTTCAGCATGCCGTGGATCCACATCCAAGTTGATCGCTAAATCAACGCTTTCATCAAATTGGGTGTACTTGAATTCTTTAACCATATCTACAGCTTCGACCAATGGATAAGATTTCAACTTATCGTAGCTTTCAGTTGCAGATTTCATATTTTTAGATAGACTCATTTTTAACCTTACCCTTTGACTTCAATTCCCATGGAAACACAAGTTCCCTTGATCATCATCATGGCTTGTTCAATCGTATTGGCATTCAGATCTGGCATTTTTATTTCAGCGATTGAACGGATGTCTGCTTCAGTCACTTTCCCGACCTTATCCCGATTGGGTTCGCTGGAACCTTTCCCGACCTTCGCAGCTTTCAAGATCAGTTTAGCTGCCGGGGGTGTCTTGGTGATAAATGTATAACTGCGATCCGCATAAACGGTGATCTCAACAGGAATCACATCTCCCATTTTATCCTGAGTTGATGCATTAAATGATTTACAGAAATCCATGATGTTTACACCATGCTGACCCAACGCAGGACCAACCGGTGGTGCCGGGTTTGCTTGACCGGCTTTAATTTGTAATTTGATAAATCCGATGACTTTTTTTGCCATAATACTTTAAACCTTGTTTAGCTTTCCATTTTTACTTGAAGGTAATCCAATTCAACGGGTGTTTGGCGACCAAAAATACTCACCATAACCTTTAATTTTTGTTTATCATGATTCACTTCCTGGACAAGCCCGGCAAAATCCATGAATGGGCCATCCGTTACCTTCACCGGATCACCCACTTTATAGGGCGCTGCTTCCGTCACACGAAGGGGGCCGTCTCCTCCATCAAAATCACCCAAAAAGCGTTGTGCTTCTTCAGGACGTAATGGTTGAGGGGCTCCTTTCGGGCCAACAAATGAGATAACACCGTTGACGTTTTCCAGGAGATAACGTGTTTCCTTATTCAATTCCAATCGGACCAATAAATACCCAGGAAAGAAAACGCGTTCTCTGACCTTTTTCTTGCCATCGCGCATTTCTACAATATTTTCCGTAGGAACCAAAATATCACTGATCTGTTCTTCCATTTCTGATGTATTCACATCAAAAAGTATCGCTTCTTTGATCTTTTTTTCCTTACCGGAAATGACGCGTAATGTGTACCAATCCATATCTACAGAATGAAATTCAAAACTTTTGATAAAAGGAAATCCACAAA
>DQOT01000210.1 GCA_015658495.1 Fidelibacterota bacterium
CCGGACTCAAAATCGTTGCCGCCTGTGCCAATCCATAGGCAAGTTTATCGGCTGTGAATTCGTAAAGCGAGATTGCGGATTCTACGCCATCATCAATGGCGCGGTCGATCATTTTTCCATCAATAGAATCAGGCTCAAGAGATGATAAAAAGTCATCACCAGGGTTAACCTTTTGTAATTCGATCACAGTTTCTTTTATCCCTTTTGCGGATACATACATTTCCAAACAACCTCTTAACCCACAAGAACATTTCCTTCCATTTTGGTCTATGGATAGATGTCCCAATTCGCCCGCCATACTGTCATCACCATATAATATATTATCGCCTGAAAAAATGCCGCTTCCAAGACCTGTACCCAGCGTGATCATGATAAAATCACTCATGTCTTTTGCAATACCATAATTTTTCTCACCCAAGGCTGCTGCATTGGCATCATTGGTGAGTATGATTTCACATGAGAATTTTTCTTTTAAAATGGAAACAATATCCACATCACCCCAGCTTAAGTTTGGCGGATTCTGGATAAGACCTGTAAAATGGTTGCCATTGGGTGCACCAGCACCAATACCCGATAGTTCACATTCGGGGTGAGCTTCTAAAAAAGAATCTACTTTTTCCCAAAACCGGATTACGAGATTTTCTACAGGCTCATGGCCAAAGGTTGGGATCTGTCCCCTAAACACTATATTTCCGGATTTTTCGACCAATCCGTAAACCGTATTCGTACCGCCAATATCAATTCCCAGAACAACCAGTTTCATATTTTTCCCTTATTCAATCGTAAAAGTTTCATCACTCATATCAGACTTATTTGTTTCCCAACTCACGACCTTGATCTGGTAATCATCACCCAATGTTAATTCATAAAGTGGTACCCATTCGTAGAAAAACTCATTTTCCAGCAGATAATATATATCCTGCAATTCTGAACCTCCCTTCCATAATTCAAGATGGACATTTTGAGTGGTACTATCGTTAGTCCACGTAATGGTTTCTGTTTCACCCCGTGTCCAAACTTCCCCTCCATTGGGATTGATTAATACCAATTCATTGAGATAAAGCCTGAAGGGAGCGTCGCTGAAATCCCCATAGCATCCACCGCAAAAAGTAGTTCCGTTTTTGCACAGAGACTCTACATAGATCAAATAATCATTCGCCGGTTCGATATCCCACAGTTGAAAATGAATCCGGAAATTTTGTACACCATCATTGGGCGTATCATATCCCAGGGTAACAATTTCTTCAGACTGCTTATATAAAACGATCTTCATCCCCCAAATGCAATCAGGTACATTGGTGTCCCAAGATACCTGGACGGAATCTTCACCAAGTTCAAAAGTTTCTCCGCCATTGGGGGCTATGACTAATATGTAAGGTTCAACTACATTTTGGGTGATGGTAAAGGATCCCGGACTTTGGCTGTAGATGCACCCATTGCAAAAATCTCCATTGTTGCATAATCCATCAATCCTGATTTGATAATCCTCATCATGATCTAATTCCGTATCAATATACCAGTCGAAGGAACCATCGTTCGGTGTATTAATGGCAATATTGGATTCATCTTCATTATCCCGAAACAGGATGATGTTCACACCCCACTCACACGTATCTATTGTAGAATCCCAAGTGATGGTCACAATCGTTCCTGGGTCGAAAGACTCCCCACCCATCGGATAGGTAATGGATAAAGATTCTATTTCAAAACCACCTTCATCATCGCTTATTTCAATGGATTCTATTTCCGGGTTAAATCGGAGCGAATCGCACCCTAATTGGATTAGGATTAGGATCAGGAATGAGGATGAGGATCGGGATGAGGTTTTAGTTGACATGCCCGAAACCTAAGGTAAAATGAAACCCCAACTGCATATAAAATTGATGTTCATCAAATAAATTGCCATCACCGACGACGTACCCCAAAGCGACATAATATAAATTCCGATAGATCTTTACATTCGCGCCCACATACTCCCAAACATTGTCTTCGTTTTCATACAAGCCACCATACTCATCATTGCCAATAAATTCTGTTTGCCCTGCGATGAGATTAATACTGGC
>DQOT01000003.1 GCA_015658495.1 Fidelibacterota bacterium
AAACCAGTTTGGATCTTTTTACACACCAGAAAGTAGGTCCCTTATCTTTCTATGCCCGGGGCCGTTATGAAAAGTTGTCCGGCAAACCACTCCCGCAAGACCAATTTGGAATTTTTGATATCCCTAATTATTACATCGCAGGAAGCTTTGTCCCGGGACGTGAATATATGAGACCTCGTGGTTTTTCCGGAGTAAGATATGGAGAACAGGCATTTATGGGGACGGTTGAATTACGAGCCCCCGCAGCGCCGTTTCAATTTGTTGAAATATTAAAGATAATTCAATTGGGTAATCCAACAGTTGCGCTCATTTCCGATTTTGGAAATGCCTGGAATAATGAGGAAGATATGGAAGACCTGATTATGACGACCGGTGTAGAATTCCGGTTTGCATTATCCTTGGCAAAATCGCCTTTGTTTATTTTTAGTTATGGCTGGGCACAATCACCTGAAAAATGGGGCAATGATTTGGAAAAACTGACAGAGATGTGGGAAGGAGATGTTATAGACGTGGGCCCCAAACCCTATTTTCAAATGACGCTTATTAATCCGTTTTAGTGATGAAAAATACAATTATTTGGTTTGAGATCAATGTAGCTGACTTGGCCCGAGCCAAAAAATTCTATGACCACGTTTTACAAACAAATATCCGCAAAGAAGCCAGGGAAGGATATCCACCTATGGGCATTATTCCTGATGAAGGTGTGAATGGTGCTTTAGTAGAAGATGAAGATTACGAAGCGCCGGAACATAGTGGCGTCATGCTTTATTTTGATGGGAGTTCCGGAATTAATCCTTACTTGGAACGTGTAGAAGAAGCCGGGGGAGAAGTGCTTGTTCCCAGATCGTTCGTGAATGAGTCTGTTGGGCACTGGGCAGCGTTTTCAGATTTGGATGGGAATCTGTTTGCTTTTTACGAACCACCACAATAAAAAGTAATCACGTAATTAAATATTTACGTTTTATTTTTAAAACCAATAACGTCTCAAAGAGACTGAAAAGATTAATCCTTCAGCATCTATAGTAGGTGCATCACCGTCCCAAACTGCTGGTTCTTGCCTTGTTTTTTCATTTCCATTATCATCTTTTTCACCTGTTTTCACTGAATAAGTCCAAGCCTGATTATTGGTTATAAGAATATTTTTCATTGATAAAACAAGATCCCAGTGTTTTCCGATTTGAACACCCAAATTCAATCCAACTGCCGGCATCACTAATCCGCTTTTAACAGAATGGTTATTGTCATCTTGTTTAAACGCGAAACAAACAGGGAGATCAAGAGACGTTGAAACAGTTGAGCCAAACCCCGAGAATAAAGTGAAATCTAATGTACCACCAATCCCCAAATAAATATCCATTTTATCTCTGGAATCCTGTATAAAACCAAAATGGCCGTTTAGACTCCCAGATAAAAGCCCGAGAGGATTGATCAATAATTTCCCTGTTAAATCATAATGAGGCAGGGGGCCATAAGATAAACTCAAATCCGCAATATATGGGTTTGTCAACATTTCATACGCTTTATGTCCTTCTTTCACCTTTCGCCATTTTCTTACAATTTTTGCTTTACTTGCGTAAGGGCCCACCTCCGTAATACGAGCTAGCCCCCTGGTTTTTCCCGGTAAAGTAATGGTTCTCCCCTTATAAGTTTTTTGTTTATCTTTAGAAGCGATCTCAAAAAAATCTCCTTTTTCAAGCCCAAGGTTTTCACCAGACAAAATAGAAATGGTTTTACCATCCACTTCAATGACTTCGCTGGTGATCATGTAAAGTTCTTTCAATTTACTCCGAACTTGGAAGGTGATATTAGACAGCGCTTTTTCCAGAGATGCATCTCGGTTGCCGCCAGTGTGACTTGCACCTAATTTAAAGGATTTTTCTGAAAGCCCCGTTTCTACATTCACCAATCGGACATTCGCATTGATAACTGTATGAATATTGTTTTCTAATTCAAGCCGCCTTTTTTCTTTTGAACTTTTGGTATTGTCAACTGCCGCCGTAACCGTTTTTTTGATTACCTAGGAAAATAAGGTTTCATCTTTGTCCTCCTCCTCCCCCTCCTCAGCATCTTCCTTTTTTGTTTTCGGAACACCTTTTTGCCCGAAATGAACAATATTGACAATGAGAGCTTCTTCCGCTGCGGCCAACTCTCCCAATTTAATCACTTGGTCATCACTGACCATTCCAGATAATTGAAATTTTTGTTCTTCCAGGATCTCATCAACCAGGTTGCGGTCAATCACTTCAAATCGTCCTATGGCAGTTGCTTCATTAGCAATAACGGACAAGATTTTGTCCGCCACTTCTTCATATTTACCTTCTGAAGCAGGAAGAATCATGAGTTGTTTTCTTTCAAGAGTAAGGTTATCATCCAATTCCTGTGCAACTATTCCTGAAGCAAGAAAAAGTAGAATGAAGATGATTCGATTCATTAAAATGTCCAATTCAAGGGTTGTTTTAAAGCAAAAGTTAAGAATACGGAAGCGGTCTCAAAATTAAAGGATTCATCTATAGGAAAATCTTGTGTGAACCCAAAGATTAGGGCTGTCCCCTTTTTTATAGACAACTGGGCTTCACTCACCAATTGAATCCTGGAAAGATCTGTATCGTCAACCTGTTTGCTGACTTGATGGAAATAATCCATTTCAATTTTCGTATGTAATGGTCCAAAATCCCGGTCGGCTGTAAATCCTGATTTTGCGTAGGATGTTTTTTGTTCCGTATTCAAGTAATCAGAATTATCAAATGCAATGCCCAGTTCAAATGTCATCATGTTCCCGTCCGCAGAATTTCGAATGAGCCAACCCAATCCCTGATTGTAATGATACCTGAGATTCACATCAATAAAGGTGTTTTTTTCATAAATGAGCGTATTAAAGGAATATAACCAATCAAATGACAAGAACATGCGACTGGTTTTTAACCGCAGGCGTATATCAGTATCATCCTTGAAATAATGACCATAAAAACGGAGATCTCGAAAAGATCGAGGGGATGTGCGTTTCAGGCGTGCGTAGCTGGCGAGTCCCGTAGAATTTGAACCTGCATTGACAATGCCAAAGCGGAGATATTGTTTCCAATCCGGGAGTTCTGCATCAGGATCGTGTGCAAAAACTAAGGAAAGAAAAAGGATGGGAATGAAACATTTAATCACTGTTTGATCTTTTTCCCACTTTGCATGAGCAGGATCGCAATGGTTGTGAATAGCACTGTCAGAATCAATGCCATCCAAAAACTGAAACTGAATGAAGAATCACTTATCCCCAAAATCGTATACCGTATTCCATTAATCATATAGTAAATGGGATTGATAAAACTCAAACTTTGCGCCCATTCCGGTAGCATCTTGATGGAATAAAAGATGCCTCCTAAAAAACTCAATGGTGTGAGGAAAAAATTTTGCATCATGGCTAATTGATCCCAACTCTCTGCCATTTGACCCAAAATGAGTCCCATGCTGGCAAAAGCCCATGATACGAGAAAAATAAAAACAATGGTTCCCAAAGGATCAGCCACTGTAAGATCGGTGAGAAATACACCCAGAATTAAAACCAGAATACCATTCACCACACCACGAACGGTTCCACCAATAATGTAGGCTAATGAGATCTCTAATCCAGACAAAGGTGCCGTTAAAAGATCGGGCAGTTGTTGGAGCAATTTCATTTGCAGCATGGAGGATGATGTATTTGCTGTAGCATTGGTGAGTGTATTCATCATGATGAGTCCTGGCAAAATGAATAAGGTGTAAGGCACACCCTGTATCTCTGAAATGCGCTGTTCCAATGTGAAACCAAAAATCACAATGTATAATCCAGACGAAATAAGCCCTGGTAAAACTGTTTGCCGATACACAGAAAAGAATCGTCCAACTTCCCGCTTGATCAATGTATTAAGACCAATCCAATTCATTCGTTGATTCCCTTCCCGGTCAGATTCAAAAATACATCTTCCAACGATGAAACTTTAGACTCAATACTTTGGATATGGACATCCGCCTTTGATAATTGTTCAATAATTTTCGGCATAGCGGAATCAGGGTCTTTCACAGAAAAATGGAACCGGTTTTCTTCCCGGGTGAATGTGAATCCATCTAAAAATGATTCCATGCCATTTCTCACATTTCCCAATTGGACTGTGATACCTGCCGTCCCCAACTCCCGTGTTAAATCTTTGGGCGATCCTTTTTTCAGGATTTCCCCTTCATCAATAATGGCCACATTTTCACAGAGCAATTCCGCTTCTTCTATATAATGAGTGGTCAGAAGAATTGTTTTTCCCTGGGAATGAAGATCCCGGAGATATTGCCAGAGATTCCGGCGGAGTTCTACATCTATACCGGCAGTGGGTTCATCCAAAATAATAATATCCGGATCGTGAACCAAAGCCTTTGCCAATTGAAACCGCCGTTTCATTCCACCGGACAATTGACGCAAACGGGATTCCCGTTTTTTGGATAATCCTAATCGTTCAAATAGATCATCAATCTTTGGTTTAGCATCACTTTCAGAGATGCCATAATACCCAGCTTGAAAAACGAGTAATTTTTCGATAGGGAAGAACCAATCCACCGAAAGTTCCTGGGCAGCAATACCAATCTTAGATCGTGTAAATCTAAAATCTTTCACCGTATCTTTTCCGAAGACCTCCGTGGTACCTTCATCTCGGAAAACAAGTCCCGTAACAATATTGATCATCGTGGTTTTTCCAGCACCATTGGGACCAAGAAGTCCGAAGAATTCACCCTCCTTAATAGTCATATCTACACCGCGGAGGGCATGAACATTCCCATAGGATTTGGTCAATCCTGATATCTGGATAGCAGGAATTGGCACGAGGTTTATTCGAATCCGATATGCTGGTCGAAGGGGCTGGGAAAGTCAAACCCTTCAGCGCCGGGAAAATGGGCGATGGATACGATAAATCCCCAGGGAATCATGATGGATGCTTCCACTTTTTTAGTTTTAGCCTTGCCTTTTCCTGTGACATTTGGAACGGAAAATTTAGGATGACTGATCCACATACCGTATTCGTCGTATCCGTTTACATACACGAATAATTTATCCTGTTCGATCCCGATCTTTTTTAAAGGTTCATGGCCATCAAGGACGATCAGGATCAAATCGCCAACCACTTCTTGTATTTTCATCATATCTATACCCAATCGTTAATAGGGGACAAATTTATAGATAGCACCCAAATAATCCACCACATAGAGTTCACCAGAATTATCTTCGCCAAAGGATGAAATGAACAGGGGCACATCTTTACTGGTTTTTTTCAATTTACTACGGAGATTTTGAAAGTTGGCCAGTTTTCCATTTTTTAATTGAAAGGACCAGATCCGCCCTGTGCAGTAATCCCCGAATATGTAAGTCCCTTTGAGTTCAGGAATATTGGCGCCGCGATAGACATAGCCACCCGTCACGGAACAGCCTGTGGCCTCTGCTTCATCCATCCCCATAAGGATTTTCATATAGGCCGCATTGTTAGGATATTCATGAACCGGTTTTACGAGGCCGGTGGTATCACAGAATTCTTCCGGATTATAACAATGATTCGCTTCCATGATCCGCCAGCCATAGTTCGCACCCTTTGATTCTTCCCAAGTATTCCAATTCACTTCTTCCCAGAGATTTTGTCCTACGTCGCCAATAACAAGATCATTGCTTTCCCGATCAAATGAAAATCGCCATGGATTACGGAGACCATAACAAAAAATTTCAGGACGCTTCCCCCTTTTTTTCACAAATGGATTATCGGGTGGAATGCCATAGGGATCCCCTTCGTCCACATCAATGCGGAGAATGGTTCCGAGAAGTGTATTCTGGTTTTGTGCATTGTTATATGGATCGCCCCATTTCCCGCCATCGCCAAAACCGATGTAAAGCATTCCGTCATGGGCTCCAAATGTGATGTGTCCGCCATTATGATTCCCAAATGGTTGTGCCAGTACTAATAAGACTTTTTCAGATTTCTCATCCGCCATATCCGGGTCTTCGGTGACAGAAAACCGGGACACAATGGATGTATCATTTTTATTGACGTAATTAACATAAAAGAATCCATTGTTAAAATAATCGGGATGGAAAGCGAGTCCCAGCAATCCTTCTTCACTCCCCGGTGTTAAGGAACTATGAACCCGATCTGAAATATCTAGAAAAGGTTTTTCAAGCGTTTCTCCATATTTGATGATGTGAATCTGCCCTTTTTGATTCAGAATAAATAATCGGGAATCGTCTCCTTTCGGTTGGGTGAGATAAAGTGCTTTTGCGGGCACATTGGCAACTTTTATAACAGCAAAGTTTTGACTGAAAGAGGCGGAGAGAAGAATAATTAAATACAGAATTATCGGGGATACACTATGGATTAAAAATGAAAAAATATCCGTGGTCTTTTGTATTCTTTGTGTTTTAAGCATTTTTAACCATATCTAAAAATTCTTCTTCGGTTAAGACATCCACTCCCAATTCACCCGCTTTTTTTAATTTGGATCCAGCACCGGGCCCCGCTATGACAAAATCCGTTTTTTTACTCACAGAACTGGATGCTTTCCCACCCAGATTTACTAACGTGTCTTTAGCCTCTTTACGTGTAAACTTTTCGAGAGACCCTGTAAAGACAAAAATTTGTCCGGCAAAAGGTTGGTTTTCATTTACTTCAACTGTTGCCAATCTTACACCATAGTCCAAACAATTTTGAACCATTTTTTTATTTGAATCATCAGACCAGAATTGGATCACCGTTTCTGCAACAATGGGACCGATCTCATCAATGTCTTCCAATTCTTCTGCATCGGTATTTTGGAATTCAATCAAATTTCCCGCATACTGTTTTTCTAGGACCTTCGCAATGTGTTCGCCCACATTCCGGATTCCCAATGCATAGATAAACCGGGCAAAAGTTGTATCCTTAGAATTTGAAATAGCTTCAACCAAATTTTCAGCAGATTTTTCGCCCAGCCGATCTAGTTTTGCCAATAGTTTCTGTTTTAATGTGAAAAGGTCATCGATGGATTGGATCAGACCTTCCTCCACCAATTGGTCCACGATCTTTTCCCCGAGCCCATCAATATCCAAAGCCAATTTGGATGCAAAATGTTGGATCCGTCCTTTAATCTGTCTCGGACATGAAATATTCCCACATCTCAAAATGGCTTCACCTTCCGGACGAAATGCTTCATGGTCACAGACGGGACATTGGTTTGCGATAATAAAAGGGTTGGTTCCCTTTGGTCGTTTTTCTATGATGACCTTCACAACCTTTGGGATAACGTCACCGGCCCGCTCGATCAAAACTGTATCGCCGATCCGAATATCTTTCCGGTCAATCTCGTCTTGGTTATGGAGAGTTGCATTTGTGACGGTGACACCGGCCACATAAACTGGATCCAGTTTTGCCACGGGTGTTAAAGCGCCTGTCCTCCCCACCTGCACATGAATATCATGGATCACCGTTGTTGCCTGTTGGGCTTTGAATTTTCCCGCAATCGCCCACCGGGGTGACCGGCTTCGTGTGCCCAAGTCTTCCCGTTCATCATAATTATTCACCTTAAAGACTGTGCCGTCAATTTCATAGGGCAGGTTATTCCGTTTTTCTTCCAGATCTTGATGGTATTGGGTAAGTCCTTCCGAACCGATAACGGTTTGAATGAATGGATTGACAGGCAACCCCCATTTTTTGACGGCCTTCAAAAAAGACGCATGATCAGAAAAATTTTGGCCATCGATCATGCCCGCTTCATAACAATAGATGGAAAGTGGACGTTCAGCCGTAAGGGTAGGATCTAACTGTCGCAGGCTCCCGGCAGCTGCATTTCTCGGATTAGCAAAAGCAGGTTTCCCGTCTGATTCCTGTTTTTGATTCAGTGATTTAAAATCATCTTTTCGAATAAACACTTCACCGCGAATCTCTAATATTGCAGGCACTGAAAGGTCTTCAGTTCTAAGGGCAAGAGGAATGGCTCGAATGGTTTTCAAATTGTGGGTAATGTCCTCGCCGGTGAATCCATCACCACGGGTTGCCCCATAAACAAACGATCCATTTTCATAAACCAGTTCAACGCCGAGCCCGTCAAGTTTCGGTTCTGCAATATAGGTGACAGAATCCGTATCCAATCCTTTCTGCACCCTTTCATCAAATGCCACCAATTCTTCTTTATTCATGGCGTTAGCCAGGGAAAGCATGGGAATGCGATGTTTGATGGTTCGGAATTCAGGAACGGGTGTTGCACCAACTCGTTGGGTTGGGGAATCTGATGTAACTAAGCTTGGATTTCCTTTTTCCAGGGATTCCAATTCCAGAAGAAGAGAATCATACTCACCATCGGATATAGTTGGATCATCCAGAACGTAATAGCGGTAATTATGATCTTGTAGAATATCCCGGAGTTTGGCAATCTGTTTCTCCGGACTCATTGGTTCAAACGGGCTTTTTGTTTAAAATGTTGTACTGGATCGATCAATAATTTATTCATAGGTGTGAGTTCGCCCCTATCATTGACCGGCGTGCCATGAATATTGGTTCCTGACTTAATCACGAAATAATATTGGAGATGTGTTCCGGGATGAATCTTTGGGTCATACTTGAAGCGATACATCCCGTGATCACCGTCTAATGGAAATTCCTGATAATATTTCATGGAATCCGTTTTAAAGAATAGGATTGCTGATTCCACAGAATCC
This sequence comes from Fidelibacterota bacterium, assembly GCA_015658495.1. Classification (GTDB taxonomy): domain Bacteria; phylum Fidelibacterota; class Marinisomatia; order Marinisomatales; family UBA1611. The sequence continues at coordinate 8,684 of DQOT01000003.1, forward strand.
TTGGGGATATTTGTTACAAAATCCAAGTTATGAGATCGTCCCTTAAACAATGGTTTTGGCGGCGCATGGTAAATTCGCTGGTTTGTGAAAAGGGAAGGGTCATCATCCCGGACTTGTTTTTCAATTTGTGCGAACAGTAGAAAAGGAATGAAAAAAACCAGCTTTAACACAATTCACCAAATTTGCTGTGATAGTTCAATGTAACCCGATCAACGGTTTTCTTTTCCATATCATAGATGTCACAGGCATCAAATGGCTTTGCATAAATGTGTAGGCTCATAGCTGGCTCATCAAATACGTTTTCTACGGAATGTACTTCTGCCGGGCCATCTAAAAATCCTCGTCCACCTACCAGTTGCCCATCCATTTTCAGATCAACAGGTGATTCTGAAAGAATACTATAATTACAA
>DQOT01000146.1 GCA_015658495.1 Fidelibacterota bacterium
CATGTTCACGTTCGGTGAGATTTTATCATGGGTGGAAATAAAAAAGGATGATGAAAATAAAACAGGCATGATTTTTGCTATGAAATTTACCCAACACGAAGTGGAAAGGAAAAATTTATTTATACTTGATAGTATGAAAGTGTTCGGGTATCCAAGTGTTTAAGTGTTAGAAATACTTGAATACACTTTTACATTAACACTTTCGGTTTATTCAAACCGTAATGATTCGATCGGATCCATATTGGCCGCTTTCCAGGCCGGGTAAATTCCAAACCCGATCCCGATCACAGAACACACCGCCAAGCCGATAAAGGCCCAGTCCATGGGAATCACAGCAGGAATCTTAAAAAAAACTGCCACGGCATTGCCGCCGGCCACACCCAAAATAATACCGGCAATACCGCCAAACTCACTCAAGAAAACTGCTTCGGTTAAAAACTGGGTGAGAATATCACGGCGAGTTGCACCAATTGCTTTGCGGATGCCGATCTCTTTGATCCGCTCCGAAACAGAAACCAGCATAATATTCATAATCCCTATCCCTGCCACCACAAGAGCGATAACACTGATGGAAAATGCGAACAATTTGATTCCGTCCGTAAACGGTGTTAATTCTTCCAATATTTCCTCGTTAGAGGTCAATTCAAAATTATTGTCTTCACCCGGGGGCACTTTTCGAAGTGTACGAAGCAACCCAATCACTTCATCCCGGGTTTGGTCATACAATTCTTCCGAGGGTGCTTCCACAGTAATCTCAATATTCCGACGCCAACCGCCATACATCTGTAAATGGGTTGTTAATGGAATGGCAATGATATTATCCTGACTTTCGCCGAACATGGCCCCTTTTTCCTCGATAATACCAATGATTCGAAACTTGATCCCATCGATGGTGATCTGTTTATCCAAGGGGTCTTCAAACGGAAAAAGCTGGGTGATAGCATCTTTCCCAATAATGGCTGTTTTTCGCATATGAAGCACATCATCCCGACTGAAATTTCGCCCATCACTGATATTGGTATTCAGGGTCCGAACTGTGAATTCATCACCGCCGGCTACTTCAATTTTTTTTGTCGCCTGTTTATCTTTGTATTTCACGGTGGCGCCATATTTAGAATCATACGCACTCACATGAAGCGGTAATACAGCACGGTCTTTCAAATCTTTATAAAGTTGATATGTGATATTGGGGCGATTCCGGTATTTCCAACGGCCCCCATGACCGAATTGGATTGCAGGACGTTTACTAATATTAAATGTATTTGTCCCAAAAACATTGAGCCCGGATGCCACAGATGATTCCAATGTACGAATGGCTGTCATAACACCAATCACCGAAAAAACACCGATGGTGATTCCCAAAAGTGTTAATACTGACCGAAGTTTATTATCCCGGATCGCTTCCAATGCCATCCGAAAACTTTCTCTTAGCGTATTTTTAAAATGAGATGTTTTTTTATTCATCATAATGATTTAGCACTTGAACACATAAACACTTTATCACTCATACCGAAGTGCATCAATGGGATCCAGTTTTGCAGCTTTATAGGATGGCGCCAATCCCGATACCACACCCACAACCGTAGAAAGTCCAAGCGCCGTCATGGCTAATCCCAGGGGCATGTCTGATGGAAAATATTGATCAATGATCAAGCTTCCACCCCAAGCTAGACCCATTCCTAATAATCCTCCCAAGAGACAGATCGTAACCGACTCCATGAGAAATTGGGCCAGGATCATTTTGGGTGTTGCGCCTAATGCTTTTCGAATGCCGATCTCTCGCGTTCTTTCTTTCACCGTAACAAACATAATATTGGCAATCCCGATCCCGCCTACGACCAAAGAGAGGATAGTAATAAAAAGTCCCGTTCCGCCAATAGCCAGTTTGATCATGGCATACTGTTTCTTAAATGGATCTTGTTTGTTCAAAGCAAAATTATTTTCATCCGTGGGACGAACATGTCGGAGCTGACGCATCATGGCAGTGAGTTCTTCGGATGCATTATCCATTTGGGTTCCATCCACCTTTACATTGATCCCGGTCCAGCCACGACGTGTAAATAATCGCTGGTGAGTTCCAATGGGAATAATGATCTGTTTATCTAAGCTGAACATCCCCAGAAATTTCCCCTGCTTCTCCACTTCACCGATGACTCGAAATGTATAATTTCCGATTCGAAGTTTTTTCCCTATCGAATTTTCATTCTCAAATAAATTATCTACGATATCTTTCCCAATAATAGCGACACGGGAACCAGACCGGCTTTCGGAATTGGAAAAAAACCGGCCCTTATCTATTTCTGCTGTAGAGATCATGGCATATTCATCCGTGGTGCCTGTAACTCTCACACCGGTGATATCATTTCCACCCCGTTTTACAGAGGTGTACCATTCAGAAACAGGCGCAACATATTGGGCATATTGGGATCGATCTCGAAGAACATCTGCGTGTTTTATCTTAATGTTGGGACGATTGCGCATCTCCCACCATTCCTTATTACCGAACCATTCAAACTTTCGGATATACAAAACATCCTTTCCCAAAAATTCCATACTTTTTTCAAAAGAACGATCCAATCCCGAAATAAGTGTTCCCATCAATGTCACAGCAAGAATCCCGATGACCACACCGAGAGCCGTCAAAAGCGAACGCATTTTATTGGCCAGGACAGCCGATAACGAAATACGGAAATTTTCAAGAAAAAGAGAAAACATCAGGCAGCGGCAGAAATATCTTCTTCCACTTTTCCATCAAATAAGCGAATGGTTCGATGGGCATGTTTTGCAATGTAATCTTCATGGGTAACCAAAATAATCGTATTCCCCGCCTGATGAAGTGCATCAAATATCTCCATGATCTCCCGGCCACTTTTCGAATCCAGGTTTCCTGTGGGTTCATCAGCGAGAATGATAGACGGATTATTTACCAGGGCGCGGGCGATGGCAACACGCTGACGCTGCCCGCCGGAAAGTTCGTTTGGTTTGTGATGCATGCGATCTCCCAGCCCAACGCTCTCTAATGCTCCCGCAGCCATGGACTGGCGCTGGTCTCGACGGACATTTCCGTAGATGAGCGGAATTTCAACATTATGCTGTGCCGTCGCTTTGGGAAGAAGATTGAAGGTCTGAAATACAAAGCCGATTTTTCGATTACGGATAGAAGCCAACTGGTTATCATCCATCTCATTAACCATTTCTCCTTCAAATTCATAGATCCCGGATGTAGGTGTGTCTAAACAGCCGATCATATTCATGAGTGTGGATTTCCCGGAACCGGAGGGCCCCATAATGGCAAGGTATTCATTTTCTCCAATGGTTACATCCACTCCATCCAGTGCACGGACTTCTTCGCCGCCTACATTGTATATCTTATAAATGTCTTTCAGTGAGATCATTGACATTTTAATCTTTCCCTTTTTGATAACGTTCAAATTCTTCATCAACGGAAACAAGCGTTCCGTGCTGGAGCTCGCGACTGATGGCTTTGTAACTCCCGGTTACAATACTATCTCCTTCAGCGATACCGGATCTCACAGCATAGTGTGTGTCGCTGTCAACATCTACATCTACAGGCATCACCACTGCATATTTTTTACCCTTTGGTGCTTTTTCTCCATCAAACTCATCTTTTAATATAAAAACCACCTCTATCATTTTATCCTTCTTCCAACCTCCATCACCACTGCCTGCCGCAGCATCATCTCCCATTTTTCTCCTTCCCCCTTTACCTTTTTTTCTTCCACCTTTCTTTTTCATGGCTTTTCTTTTGGCCTGTCTCTTATAATTTTCTGACCGGGCAGTCAAAGATTGAATCGGTATGGAAATGGCATCATTCCGTATTTCTGTAATAATGTTCACGGTGCTGCTCATCCCGGGACGAATATTTCCGGGCGGATCGATCATTTTCACTTTCACCTTAAAATTGGTAACTTGTTCCTGGCTCCCCAAATTCATGGATTGGGCTGTATGGGCGATCTCGCTGACCACACCGTAAAAAATTGTGTCCGGGAAAGCATCCACTTCGATCTCTGCCGTATCTCCAACC
>DQOT01000137.1 GCA_015658495.1 Fidelibacterota bacterium
AATGGTATTGTTCGGGGATGATGACGTATTTTTTAGCGGTGATGACCACCATATGGATGTAAAAGTCGAAAAGGAAATCGTGAATGGAGATACGATAATGAAGGTGATGATCAATGGCGAGGAAGTGAATGCGGAAGATTATGATATGAAAGAAGGCAACTTTAAATGGAAATCAAAGAGTGGCAATGTAATGGTGATCGACATTGATAATGAAATAGATGAGCATGATCACGTGATTAAAAAGAAGGTCAGAATAAAGAAACAAAAGGGAAGTTGATTCCATAATATTATTTGATCTTCCGTTTAGTACAGTTATGAGAGTAATTCAATCATATTTTTTTAGCTTGCTGTTATTTTCCTGTATATCGGAGGCACCGGTCGAATTCTCATCTATTAAAGCAGAGTCCTGGAAAACATATAGCAATGAATTGGTAGGGTACAGCCTGCAATATCCGGAAGAACTGGAAGTGGATAAAAGCTGCAAGGGCAAGGATGCTCTTTTCAGATTCGATGGATATCCGATAATCTCAATAAATTATGTGGATTCTACAGAAGGATCAAAGCGGGGTTTATGGATTCGCCATAAACCTTTGGGACCAACTGAACTAAGCGGGAAAAAAGGATTGAAGTACACCTATATCCATTATGATGCTATTTTCGGCATGCCGGTGCAGTCCTATGTAATTCCTCACAAAGACCGCTATCTCGGACTGGAATTCAGGAAATCGGGTGATCTGGGACCTATTCTCGAAAAGATCTATAACTCTTTCACGTTGGCTGAACCAGTAAGGAATGAATCATGAATGCGCTATTCAGGAAAAGCAATCATGCGGCGGTACTGGCTCCGGACCTGAAAGCCGCCCGGGATTTCTATGAAAATGTTATGGAGCTGGAACTGGTTAACTCTACAGATGAACAATTAGTTTTCAAGACCGGTGATTCCTTTTTTTACGTGGTTCGTGATTTGGACCGCACGGGAACAGTATTGGAATTTTGTGTGGATAACTTGGATGTCGCCAAGGAAAGACTGGTAAGCAAGGGCTGCCAGATAATCAAGTGGGAAGAAAAAGGAAAAGACTGTTATCTAAAGGATCCTTTTGGGGTGATCTTTAACCTATGGGAAGAAAACACAGAAAAGTAACGGGGGCATGCCTTTGTGGACAGGTTGAGTTCACAGTAGAGCTGCCCGCAAAATGGTGTGCCCATTGTCATTGTACCCGCTGCCAGCGATCTCACGGTGCCGGGTTTGTCACATGGTTTGGTGTGAACAAAGAACATCTTACCCTGGAAAAGGGTGAAAAATTATTGAGATGGGTTTCAGCTTCTAAAAAATCAGAGTATGGATTCTGCGGCCATTGCGGCAGTTCCATGCTGTTTCGTTCCACCAAATGGCTCGATGAGATCCACATTACTTTGGCCAATGTTCACAACGATATAGGTTTAAAACCCCAGGCCCATGTCTATTTTGATACTCATGTAGATTGGTTGAATTTTGAAGATACGCTTGAACGACATGTTGACCCAGATGTCAAGTAACAGTTATTAAGAAAATGTTATCACACCAGAAGATAAATGGAAACACTTCAGGATATACCCTATGAATGAGCCAACAATAAGACAACCTACCGTCTTTCTACCATTAGCGATGTCAGTTGTTGCTCTAGCTATGGTACTTGTTCATTTTGCAATTTTTGGTATTGTTGATGAAATCGATGAAGGAACAGCTGCACATATCTTTCAGTTGGTTGGTTATTGCCCTCAGACAGACTCTTTTTTTCATTGTACTGCAAGCTAGTGCTGCTCTGGCAGCTATTGTAGCTGTGTTTTTCTTAACCTCGTGAAACATGCAGAAAGTTGCTCTAACAAGGCAATCTAACTTATTCCACTTAAGCTCTAACCCGATGAAACACCTTTGGTTTATATTAGTTATTTTTTGTTTCGGTAATTCACAGACGACTACCGTTAATTTGGTTGGAGGTGAAATGGTACTTATACCGAAGGGTACATTTGAAATGGGACGTCCAGACGGAAAATCCGGCTATGATAACTTCCCGGTGCACCTAGTGAAGATTGACAGTTTTTATTTGGACAAATTCGAAATAACAGTAGGTGAGTTTAAACAGTTCCTGAACGAAACCGGTTATGATTTTGATTGGGGTTTGTGGGAAATATTTTTTGTATCACCAATGGATGACCATCCCATGGTTCATGTTAATTGGTACGAAGCAACAGCATTTGCTAAGTGGGCCGGCAAACGTTTACCCACGGAAGCAGAATGGGAATATGCGGCTCGGGGTGAATTAAAAGGAAAGCGATACCCGTGGGGAAATATTATCACAAAGAACGATGCCAATTTCCATAAATATTGGAAGGATGATGATGAATATGGCCAAAGTCATAGTGTGAAAAATAATGGGAAAGATAAATGGAAATA
>DQOT01000359.1 GCA_015658495.1 Fidelibacterota bacterium
CGACAGTACCGCCTACAATCGCTTAGGGTACATGTGCGATACATTTGGCCCAAGATTGAGCGGATCCAATAATCTTGAAAAAGCAATTACCTGGATCCTGAAAGAAATGAAAAAAGATGGATTGGATAATGTAAGAGGAGAAAAAGTTGCTGTTCCCACCTGGATTCGCGGTAAGGAATCCGTCACCTTATTAAAACCATTTAAAAAAGATTTAGCCATGTTAGGGCTCGGAGGGAGTATCTCAACATCAAAAGCCGGCATCACCGCAGAAGTGATGGTTGTTGACGATTTTGATGAGTTAGAAAACCGATCTGATGAAGCTAAAGGAAAGATCGTATTATTTAATGCGCCTTTTACATCCTATGGAAAGACGGTTGCATATCGTTATTCCGGGGCAAGTGCTGCTGCGAAACATGGTGCTGTAGCAAGTTTGATACGTTCAATAGGACCGTGGTCCATGAATACGCCCCATACGGGCGTGATGGCATACAAGAATGATGTAACAAAAATTCCCCACGCGGCACTCACCATGGAAGATGCCATGATGTTAAGCCGGATTCACGATCGTGGAGATAAGATTATTGTAAAATTGGATATGGATGCACGAATGGTTGCCGATCGGTGGTCGCGAAATGTTGTTGGAGAAATAAAAGGCTTCGAATTACCAGATGAAATTGTTGTAGTTGGTGGACATATTGATTCCTGGGATGTGGGGCAAGGCGCTCACGATGATGGAGGTGGATGCATTGCTGCTTGGGGAGCAATCCGATTGATCAAAGAATTAGGATTGCAGCCAAAAAGGACCATCCGATGCGTCCTGTGGACCAACGAAGAAAATGGAGGGAAAGGGAACAAAGCCTATCGTGATATGCATATGGATGAATTGGATAAACATGTGTTAGCCATCGAATCAGATGGCGGCGTTTTTTCTCCCAAGGGATTTGGGTTTTCAGGAACTGATTCGGCTCGGCAAATCGTTGAAGAAATTCATGAACTCATGAAACCCATTGGTGCAAATACCATCTCAGAAGGTGGAAGAGCAGCGGATGTGACACCCTTAAATGATGAAGGTATTCCTGTTATGTCCTTAAAAGTTGACGGATCAAAGTATTTTTGGTACCATCATACTAATGCAGACACGTTTGATAAAATTGATTTCAATGAATTCAATCGGTGTGTTGCTGCCATGGCAATTATGGCCTATGTTGTTGCTGATCTGGATGAGCCACTTCCGCGATAGGTTTTAGTTCAGTGCTGTCCAAAACGTTTTTAAAATAAGGATGAATTTATTTTAATTCGATTTCTTCCCTGTCGGAAAACATCCCTTTTGGATAGACTTTTCCACCTGTTTAAAAAATAATCTCCCAATTCCTACCACAACCCATCCAAAAGTCGAAATTTGAGTGAAATATTCAGGATACAATTTTTATAGATCCCTCTTTAATTCTCCCCAGCAAAAGGGGAGAAAACAAAAGGATTTCTACCTAATACTTTCCTCTGTAATAGGGGAAATAGAAAGGGGTCAATAAAAAATTTCATAGTTTCGATAAACTTTTCGGACAGATATGGTTTCAAGTTTACCGTCACTTATTCTCATCGAAACCGACAAATTTCATGATTAGATTCGCAAGCTTTTTATCAACTTATTTCAAGGAATTTGGCATATGTCTTCAGTCAATATAACAGGTTACGGTGATAACCTGACCGTCAATGGAATTCGCATTGGCGATCTTTCTCCTGCCGGCCACGAATCTATTGAAAAAGAAAAAGGAGGCCGCAATTATTCTCCTCTCGAAAATGTTGTTGTTTCCCAAGTGAAAGATTCATCAACTTTAATAGTAAGGAAGCCTGATCCGGTAGATGTGGAAAAATATATTGAAACAGAAATTATTGACGGGTTATGCTGTTATTCTGCTGTAAACCAGGGGCAACTGAATCAAACCATTGTTGACGCAGTTGTCACCCATCTCACCCAAGAAAAACTTCCCACAGTCCCGCGCTCCATTCGACATAAATATATGAGCGCATTCCTGCTCGCCACGACAAGTATCACTGAAATGGATCGTGTTGTACCAAAAGTGGCTGGTGTGGAAGCACCGGAACTTATGTTCAAAATTTCCCGTCGGTGGGGTTACCGCATTAAAGGAATTCCCCAGGGCGAAGCCATTATTGTGGCAGCAAATGGGAATTTCCATGGACGCACCATGACCGCCGTATCTTTATCGGATGATACCCTGGCAAAAGAAGATTTTGGACCCTTCGTTCCCGGAATTGAATTAGTCCCATTTAATGATTATGATGCACTTGCAGCATTGTTCGAAGAAAAGGGTGATCGGATCGCCAGTTTCATGGTGGAGCCTATCCAGGGAGAAGCCGGTGTCATTGTACCTGACGATGACTATTTTCCACGCGTTGAGGCGCTTTGCAAAAAACACAATGTGCTTTTGGCCATGGATGAAGTCCAGACCGGATTTGGCCGGACGGGCGCAAATTTTGCCCACCAATTGTTTGGTGTAAAGCCCGATCTTATGGGCTGTGGAAAAGCAGCTGGTGGTGGAATCTTGCCCGTTTCATTTGTTGCAGGTAGTGATGAAGTGATTGGTGTTTTAACACCTGGATCAGAAGGATCTACCTTTGGCGGGTATCCCCTGGGTGCTGTTGTGGGTACCTATGCAATTAAAGTACTGGTGGATGAAAAATTAGCCGCAAGAGCTCAAATCATGGGAGACAGATTGATCAGAAATATGGAAGCAATAAAAACTGATTTTCCGGATAAGATCAAAGAAGTCCGTGGGCGGGGGTTGCTCACAGCATTTGAAATGCATGATGAGCCTTATTTAGATGGACATGCCGTTTCTGTCGGCTTACTGGATCAAGGTGTTTATGCAAAAGAAACGCATCGTTCCACCGTTCGGTTGGCACCTTCATTAACGATTAATGAAATCCAAATTGATGCATTAGCAGATTCTATCAGAACTGTTGTAAAAGGATTATAAAATAGAAAACCCTCTTTGATTCTTTCGAAAAGCGCATTTATTAAAAAGGATATTTTATGGATATTTTAAAAAAACTAGGCATAGAAGATAATAACTACGGAGCCTGTGCGGGTCCCGGTCACTGGAATACAACCACAGAAGAAGGAATGATTGAATCGGTTAATCCTGCTACCGGTAAATTGATTGCATCTGTTTATCACTGTTCCACAGATGATTATAAGTCGGTAGTTCAACAATCACTTGAAGCATTTAAGGAATGGCGGAAAGTGCCGGC
>DQOT01000267.1 GCA_015658495.1 Fidelibacterota bacterium
AAAATACTTGCCACTGACACCTTTTACTGTTGGAGAAGTTGCCAGAAACACGCTGGTTTCTGCTCCTTTTTTAATTGAAATAGCACCAATCTTTTTTGCCAGATTCAGCCCTATTCCTACTATCCCAGTATTATTGTCTCCAAAACGTGTTCTTACAAAGCCGGGGTGCAGGGTGTTTACTGTAATTGGTGTATCCTTTAGCAATTCTGCTAATTTATATGTAAACATGATGTTCATAAGCTTTGAACGCTTATAAGCCGCCCAGCCGGAATATTCGTTTTTCCCCTGCAGATCATCAAAATCCAGGGTAACTCCAATATGTGCTCCTGATGCTACATTAATGATACGGGGGTTTTTACCTTTCTTTATTAAATCTAAAAGAAGTTTGGTTAGTAAAAAATAATTTAGATGGTTCAAAGCAAATGTTTTTTCAAGACCCTCATCAGTTTCCTCTCTTTGTGCAAAGAGGGCACCGGCATTGTTTATTAACACATCCAGTCTATCATAGCGAGAATAAATCCTTTCCGCTAAATACCGTATAGCTTTCATATTTGATAGGTCTGCTGTCAATATTTCAATCTGATTGTTCCCTGTTTTTTCTATGAGTTTTTTTCGAACCTTCTCTCCTTTTTCCGGATTGCGGCCAACGAGAATTAATTGTGCATTTTGTTTACCAAGACATCTTGCTGTTTCCTTTCCGATACCGTCTGTGGCACCGGTAATAAGACATATCTTGTCTTTCATCAACATCGGATTGTATAACTCTCGTTAGCTTGTAACATTTTTATTAACTAAAAATAATCTTGGAGGGGTTTTACATACACTCCTTTTTTCGAACGAATCGCACGAACCGCTGCTTCTGCACCAGACAACGTTGTTATCGCCATAATCCCTTTTTGGATACATGCTTGACCTATCGCCTCTTCATCATATCTTGATTGTTTCCCCATTGGTGTATTGATCACCAATTGAATTTCTCCGTTTTTGATACCGTCAACTGCATTGGGACGTCCTTCTCCCACTTTAAAAATGGATTCAACTGGAATTCCATTCCTCTTGAACTCTTTGGCTGTTCCTAAAGTTGCCACGATTCTAAACCCAATTTCGGACAAATCCCGCGCTAAAGGAATCACATTCATTTTATCCGCATCATTAACAGAAATAAATACCGTTCCTGAATCGTAAATTATATTCCCAGCACTGATTGATGCTCGTCTAAATGACTGACCAAACGTATCAGAAATCCCCATTACTTCCCCGGTTGATTTCATTTCCGGGCTTAAGAAAATGGATTCAGAAGGAAATTTATTAAAGGGCAAGACAGCTTCTTTCACAGCAATATGACTGATTTCATCCCATTGTTTAAGATCCATGTCTTTTAGTTTTATTCCTGTAGCTAGTTTTGCTGCAATTCTTGCTAATGGTACATTGGTCGCTTTGCTCACAAAAGGAACGGTTCTGCTGGCTCGTGGATTGACTTCCAGTACATAAACCTGACCTTCTTTATAGGCGAACTGCAAATTAATTAGTCCCGCCACACTCAATTCTAAAGCAAGAAGCCTAGTAGTGCGAATGATCTCATCCATGACATCGGTTGTGATCCGGTATGGCGGCAGCACGCAGGCGGAGTCGCCGGAATGAATCCCGGCTTCTTCAATGTGCTGCATAATACCACCAATGTGAACCGTCTCTCCATCACAAAGTGCATCCACATCAAACTCAAAAGCATCTTCCAGAAACTCATCAATCAGGATCGGATGGCCTGCTGTCACATCTGCTGAACGAGCGATATAATCAATCAATTGTTTCTTGGAATAGACGATCTCCATCGCCCGGCCACCCAACACATAACTGGGTCGTGCTAATACCGGGAAGCCGATCTCTTCAGCTACCTTAACCACTTCATCCAGCGTTCTCCCTGTTCCGTATTGCGGACATACTACTTCCAGTTTTTTCAGGACTTTTCCAAACTTTTCCCTGTCTTCTGCCAAGTCAATGCTATGCGGGGATGTACCAATGATGGGAGCACCTGCGTCTGCCAGTGCATTAGAAATTTTAAGTGGTGTCTGTCCACCGAATTGAACTAAAATACCGTCAGGCTTTTCAAACTCAACAATGTTCAATACATCTTCAAACGTCACCGGCTCAAAATACAGGCGGTCAACAAGATCAAAATCGGTACTGACAGTTTCAGGGTTGCAATTCACCATGATTGTTTTAAATCCCACATCTTTCAGTCCAAATACCGCCTGAACGCAGCAGTAGTCAAATTCGATTCCCTGGCCGATGCGGTTTGGACCTCCGCCCAATATCATGATCTTCTTCCCTTCTAATGGAGTAATTTCGTTTTCTTCATCGTAGGTGGAGTAACAATAGGGTGTCTTGGCTTCAAACTCTGCGGCACAGGTATCCACCACCTTATAAGCGGGCAAAACCTTTTCTGCTTTGCGCTGTTTACGGATATTATCTTCTGTTTTTCCTGTCATGCGCCCGATTTGTTTATCAGAAAACCCATCATGTTTTAATTGTCGCATAGAGCTATTACTATTCGATACAACAATCTGTTTGATCTGATCCAAAAACCAGGGGTCAATTTTTGTAACATTAAATACATCTTCAACAGACTGCCCTTCCAAAAATGCCTGGCGGACTTTCAGCAAGCGAAATGCTGTTCCGTATCGTAACGTGGACATATCCAGTGACCGGGCACGGCTCACGTCCGGATCCCCCTCTGCCGGTGGTTTTGGTTCCAGTCCATCTAACCCAACTTCCAGGGATCGAAATGCTTTTTGCAAAGATTCTCTAAATGTTCGCCCAATGGACATGACTTCACCAACACTCTGCATTTGCACGCCCAGGTGGCCGGTGGCTGATGGAAATTTTTCAAAATCAAAACGGGGCACTTTTGTCACGATATAATCAAGGGTAGGTTCAAATGCAGCCAGTGTTTTCCCTGTGATGTCATTTGGTAATTCATCAAGAGTATAACCCACAGCCAGTTTAGCAGCTACTTTGGCGATTGGAAATCCTGTGGCTTTGCTGGCCAACGCAGATGAACGACTCACCCGCGGGTTCATCTCGATGATGACCATACGACCGTCATCAGGATTAACAGCAAACTGGACATTGGATCCCCCCGTTTCCACACCGATGGTCCGGAGGCACTGTATGGCCCAGTTGCGCATCTGCTGGTATTCCTTATCCGTGAGTGTCATGGCTGGCGCCACTGTCACTGAATCTCCGGTATGCACGCCCATGGGATCAATATTTTCGATGGAACAAATGATAATGGAATTGTCCGCCTTATCCCGGATAACTTCCAGCTCGAACTCTTTCCAACCCAGCAGAGATTCTTCAATCAGCACTTCCGTGATGGGACTAGCGCGAAGCCCGTTCTCCAGTAATTCATGAAATTCTTCGCTATTGTATGCCACAGATCCGCCGGTACCTCCCAGTGTAAAAGAGGGACGGATGATGACAGGAAACTCTATAGTTTCTAAAAGCAATTTTGCTTCTTTCCAGGAATGGACAAATCCACCATTTGCGGTATTAATACCTACAGCATCCATCACTTCCTTAAACCGTTCACGATCCTCAGCTCTTTCGATCGCCTCCACCTGGGCACCTATAAGCTGAACACCATATTTCTCAAGAATCCCCTGTCTGTGTAGATCCATGGACAGATTCAAGGCTGTTTGTCCACCCACAGTTGGCAGTATGGCATCCGGTTTTTCTTTATCAATGACGGCAGTTACATATTCTAGAGTGATTGGTTCAATATAGGTAGCATCTGATAATTCTGGATCCGTCATAATGGTCGCAGGATTTGAATTTATCAGAATCACGCGATATGCCTCTTCTTTTAAAGCACGCGTAGCCTGAGTGCCGGAATAGTCAAACTCGCAGGCTTGACCAATCACAATGGGCCCAGCACCGATGATTAAAATAGATTCTATGTCAGTTCTTTTTGGCATCCATCAAATTTACGAATTGCTTAAACAAATAGCGACTGTCATGGGGACCTGGACTAGATTCCGGATGATACTGAACAGAAAACGCTGGGATATCCTTGCAGCGGATCCCTTCCGACGTATTGTCGTTCAAGTTTACGTGGGTTGGAATTATATTTTTTGGGAGTGTGTCCAATTCAACAGCAAACCCATGGTTTTGGCTGGTAATCTCCACTGTTCCATTCTCAAGGTTTTTTACCGGATGATTAATGCCGCGGTGGCCAAACTTGAGTTTGAATGTTTTTGCTCCTAGTGAAAGCGCTAAAATTTGATGCCCCAGACAAATCCCGAAAATGGGCTTTTTCCCTAGCAGTTTTTTAACCGCTTCAATTCCATAGCTTACTGCTGCAGGATCACCCGGACCGTTTGAGAGAAATATACCATCGGGATTGAAGTCCAAAATTTTGTCGGCCGTAGTTTGTGCCGGGAAAAC
>DQOT01000175.1 GCA_015658495.1 Fidelibacterota bacterium
GGATCCAAACTGATCCTGTATCTTTGGTGATCAATGCAGCAATTGCAAAAGCGAAAGGAATGGTAAAGCCAACATAGCCGAGATACAATGTGGGTAGATGAATCGCCATGGTGAGATTCTGGAGAAGTGGATTGAGTCCATTTCCGTTGGCAACGACAAAATCTGCATCTGTGGGTGAAAATGGATTTTCAACAAAATTAACCAAGATCAAAAAGAATGCCTGAACGATTACTAATACAATTATGACCCACGGCATCAAGGCTGTGTAAGAATTCCGATATTTAAATAAAACAATTAGCGTATAAACGGAAAGAATAAAGAGCCAAAAAAGAAGGGAACCCGACTGGCCGGCCCAAAGTGCTGTCACTTTATAAATAGTAGGCGTTTCCAGGCTGGTATAATGAGCCACATACCGAATATCAAAATTGCTGGCGAGCAATTCGTTTAATAATAAAAACGTGGCCAGGATCGATAATGCAGACACAAGCACAGCAGCCCGCCACCCTCCCACAAAAAACCTGTAGTCAGCTTTTTGAAGAAATACAGAAAAAAGGAAAATGGAAATGGCAGCAAGCCCAAGCCCAAGACTTAAGGAAATGCTCCCTAAAACAGGTGTCATATTGATTCAGTATTATAAGAAGATTCGTCTCTCAAATCGCCCTCATACCGGGAGGCGCATTTGGTTTGAAGTTGGTCTGCCTTAAAGGTGCCATTCACGTAATTCCCTTCCACGATGACCTCTGCTTCGTCCTTAAAAAGGTCCGGCCTTGTGCCGGTGAAATAAACCTGTACGGTATGGTCTCCCTGCTGCAAATGGAAGTTACATTCCAACAGGTTTTGCTCTGATACATGTATCGTACCGGGAGAGACCAATCCGCCCAAACGGATTCGTTCTGTTTGATCAACGGTATGGATCTCTGTCAGGGAAAGGAATCGCACCATGCCCGGATTATCCTGATTTGGATTAAGCGTAACGTAGCCAATCCAGGCAAATGCCAAAAAAGAAAGGGTTATAACTGCAATGATAATTTTTTTCTGATTCATAATTTTTTTTCCTTAAAAAACAGCAGATTCCTGCCATTCTCCAAATTCTGCTTTCATGGCCACAACAATTTCGCCCATGGTCACGTATGCTTTCGCCGCTTCTATGATAGGCGGCATCAGGTTGTTCCCGTTTTTGCATGCTTCTTGAATTTCAAGTAATGTCGCCTGCACTTTCGTTTCATTACGGGATTTTTTCAGATCCGCTAATTTTTGGCGTTGACCCGTCCCCGCTTCGCCACCAATCTCAAGAATGGGTATATCAATTTCCTCGTCTTCTTTCACAAATCGGTTTACACCCACCATAATACGCTGATTTGAATCCAGTTTGGATTGATAATCTGATGCTGCTCGGGCAATCTCACGTTGGAAAAATCCTTGTTCAATAGCCGGGATCACGCCCCCAATATTTTCAATTTCCTGAAAATATTGTTCTGCATCTTCTTCGATCTGGTCTGTGAGTTCTTCAATAAACCAGGAGCCTCCCAATGGATCCACTACATTGGCTACGCCTGTTTCAAAAGCAAGCAATTGTTGGGTTCGCAGTGCAATTTCCGCTGCTTTTTCTGTGGGCAAAGCCAATGTTTCATCCATAGAATTGGTGTGTAAACTTTGGGTTCCTCCCAGCACACCGGCTAAAGCCTGGAAGCCGGTTCGAGCAATATTTATCTCGGGCTGTTGGGCTGTGAGACTGCATCCCGCCGTTTGGGTGTGGAAGCGCAATTTCCAGGATCGTTCACTCTTGGCACCATATTTATTTTTCATCCGCTTGGCCCAGATCCGGCGAGCAGCACGAAATTTGGCGATCTCTTCAAAAAAGTCTAAATGAGAATTAAAAAAGAAAGAAAGTCGCGGTGCGAAATCGTCCACATCCAATCCAGCTTCGATCCCATGTTCTACATAAGCAAATCCGTCGGCCAAGGTAAATGCCAATTCCTGTGCCGCGGTGGAACCTGCTTCCCGGATGTGGTATCCACTGATGGAAATGGTATTGAATTTCGGCATGTGTTCAGTGCAATAAGCCAGCATATCCGTAATCACACGCATGGATGGTTTCGGCGGGAAGATCCATTCCTTTTGGGCTATAAATTCTTTTAAAATATCATTTTGGAGGGTGCCACGGAGTTGATCCAAGGGCACGCCCTGCTTTTCTGCCACAGCAATATAAAATGCCAGGAGAACAATGGCAGGCCCGTTAATGGTTTGGGAGACTGAAATCTCACCCAAATTGATGCCGTCAAATAATGTTTCCATATCAGCGAGAGAAGAAACACTGACACCACATTTCCCCACTTCTCCTTTTGAATAGGGATGGTCCGGATCGTAGCCCATGAGGGTGGGCATATCATAAGCTACGGAAAGACCGGTTTGACCTTTTTCCAGTAATTTTTTGAAGCGGTGGTTTGTTTCTTCCGGTTTCCCGAATCCGGCAAACTGGCGCATGGTCCAGAGTTTTCCACGGTATAAATTGGGATGGACACCCCGAGTGTAGGGGAATTGCCCCGGGAATCCGATCTTCTCCATGTAATCACCATTTGGGGAATCCGGGAAGTAACACAGATCCAGTTCTTCGCCGGATAAGGTATCAAAATCCGCGTCACGAGTCGACATAGATGCAGTGGTTTTTTCCCACTGGTTTAATCCATCTTGAAATAGATTTAATTGTTCATTCATGGTCAAAAATTATTTCGGTGATCTTCCAGCTCTGAAAACTGTCCAACCTTCATATAACATCCATAAAATCAGGGTGGCTAATATACCATCTATCACCAATAAAAGTCGATTGTTCCCGACGAAGGATTGGGCTTTCACTGCCAGGGATGTAAGTGTGGTTACGGTAATGAAAATGAAGGGGATGATCAGCGGCAAAACAGGCTTATGCTTTTTCCAGAAATAGATGGACAGCATCATCAAGGTTAAAGCAGCCAGCATTTGGTTCGAGGCGCCAAAGATGGGCCACAACACCCAACCGGCTTGGGTTGATTCTCCTGAAACAGGATCAGCAACCGTCCATAGGGTCATAGCCATTGCCGGTATAATAGCCACAATTGTGGCAACATAACGGTTTTTTAATAAGGGGATATCAACGGCTTGGCCCACTTCTGTGAGAATGAATCTTTGGATTCGTGTTGCTGTATCTAAAGTTGTTGCGGCAAAAGAAATGACCAATACAGCCATGATCGTTTTGGCAAGTGTTGGTGGAATTCCCAGTGATTCAATCAAAGCGCCCCCACCCAATACAAATGCAGTAGCTTTATTCGTCGCTGCATGAGCCCAGGTATCATAATAAATATTCCAATTCAGATTATCTACAGCACCAATAGAGGGCAGATTACAGTTGGTAACCAAAGAAATTCCCGCCACGGCCGCAATGGTGGAAGCTAAAGCCAGCGTCCCTTCGCCAAGCATGGATCCATATCCGATCATTTTTGTATCCTGAATATTGGACACCTGTTTTGATGTGGTTCCGGATGCCACCAATCCATGAAATCCGCTAATAGCTCCACAGGCGATGGTCACAAATAATAAAGGGAATAAACCTGGAACTCCCTCGCCTGCCGATCTTATCATGGGCGCTTCCACCATAGGTTGAGCAATGGCGATCCCGATAAAGATCAATGCCAAGCCAACGATCAATTGGTGACTGTTTATGTAGTCCCGCGGCTGGAGCAACAACCAAACCGGAAGCAGGCTGGCAATCCCTGAATAAATAAAAAGTAAAATGATCCAAAGAGTAGATTGGGATGATTTATCTAATCCAATGGCGTCGAATGAAAGTGGTGTGAAAGATCCGATATAAACAAAAACATAAAGCAGGATCAAGGCAATGATCGAGGGAATCAAGGCATCCACTTTTTTTTGATAAAGCAAATAACCAACGGCGAGAGCAATAATAATTTCAATATTCACCGGCAGGACAGCTGTGGGAATGCTCACAAAAAGTCCGGCAATTACCATTGCAAAAACAGCCAGCACCAGCCAACTTAACATCATGACAAAAATCAGGAACATGGTTTTTACA
This sequence comes from Fidelibacterota bacterium, assembly GCA_015658495.1. Lineage (GTDB taxonomy): Bacteria > Fidelibacterota > Marinisomatia > Marinisomatales > UBA1611. Next base: position 4,064 of record DQOT01000175.1, read on the forward strand.
CGCTTGTTGATAATGGTACCGGTAATGTCTGCAATCGTCTTCCCTTTTTCCCGGACGGAAACCACAAGCGCACCAAAATCGTGAACGGCACCCATAAAAATGGTTCCCAAAACGATCCATAAGATGGCCGGTAACCAGCCCCAGAAGGCGGCAATGCAAGGACCAATTATCGGTGCTGCGCCCGCTATAGATGTAAAGTGATGTCCAAAAAGAATGCCTTTCTTGGTGGGGACAAAATCGATTCCATCCTGGAACTCTTTTGACGGAACTTCTCCCGTAAATTCCTGGAGAGCATATATTTTAGTTGAGATATAAGATGCGTAAAACCGGTAACCCAAGCCAAACAGGATCAGTCCAATGAGGGCTAGAAATAGGGAATTCAAATTTTAAACGGAAACGGTTTCCTTTTCACTGACCAAATTACGGATTGATTGGACAACACCATCAACATCCAGTCCCAGCATAGCCAGGATCTGATCACGGGAGCCATGTTCCACAAAGGTATCCGGCAGACCCAGTTTCTTTAACTGGCCTTGAAACCCATTTTCCAAAAGCCACCCGGCAACACCATCGCCAAAACCGCCTGTGGTTGTCCCTTCTTCCAATGTAATGATCTTTGTGAATTTTTTCTTCATGGAATCCAAGTAAGCTGTATCCATGGGTTTAATGAATCTGCAATTAACCACTTCGCAGGTGATCCCGGAAGAAGCGATTTGTTTTGCCGCATCCAAAGCCGTGTAAACCATGGGGCCTACAGCCAGGATGGCCACATCCGATCCCCGCTGTTCCACATCCCATGATCCAATGGGCAGCAATTCCGCCTGTCCATTTTCGTCAAATTCTACAGAACTTGTTTTGGGATAGCGGATAGAGAAAGGCTGATCTTTAATGTTTAAAGCTGTATAGAGTAAATGCCTGAATTCATTGCCACTTTTTGGGGCCGTAACAATCATTCCCTGAATACATCGCATATAGGTAAGATCCAGAGCACCGTGGTGTGTGGGCCCATCTTCACCGGCAATGCCGGAGCGATCCATACAAAAGATCACAGGAAGATGCTGGATGGCACAATCGTGAACAATATGATCATATGCCCGTTGTAAAAAAGTAGAATAAATAGCAACGATTGGACGCACACCCTCGGTCGCCAGCCCTGCTGAAAATGTTACACCATGACCTTCCGCAATGCCCACATCATAATACCTGTCAGGGAATTCTTTGGAATAAGGAACAAGTCCGGTTCCTTCCCGCATCGCCGCCGTAACACAAACTGTATCTTTTCGGTTTCTAGCTATCTCGCAGGTTAATTTTCCAAACACATCCTGGAAAACAGGGGCAGTTGATTTAGGAACTTCTTTTTCAATTTTATAGGGCTTTTTACCGTTGGGCTTCACCGCATGGTATTTTACCGCATCGTCATGGTACTCACGATTTTCAACATTCATGGAAACCATGCCTTTGCCCTTTTTTGTTAAAACGTGGAGTAAAACCGGTTTTTGGATATCCTTAATATTTTCCAGGGTATGTAGGACCTCATCCAGATCATGACCATCAATGGGTCCAAAATATCGGAAACCCAATTCGTCAAACAGGATGCCGGGTACGATCAAACTTTTTAGACTTTCTTCCACTTTCCTGATCAAGGTTCGCGTTGTGGTTTTCGCAATGGGTAATTTGCCCGTGAGATCCCAAATCTCATTGCGAATGCGGTTATAAAGCGGATTGGAGATCAGACGTGTAAAATAAGTTGAAATAGCGCCTACATTGGGACTGATGGACATTTCATTATCATTCAGGATTACCAAGAGTTGCCGGCCAAGATGCCCGGCGTTATTGATACCTTCAAAGGCAAGCCCACCTGTCATAGCGCCATCACCAATGATGGCAGCAACACGAAAATCTTCTTTATTTTGGTGTCGGCCTTCTGCGATACCCAATGCAGAAGAAATGGATGTGGATGCGTGTCCCGCACCGATCACATCATAGTCACTCTCGGTTCGTTTTAAGAATCCACTCAATCCTTTGAATTTGCGAATCGTTGGAAAATCATCATATCTTCCCGTCAATAATTTATGGGCATAGCCCTGGTGCCCCACATCCCAGATCAATTTATCTTTGGGTGTATTGTAAGTATAATGAAGTGCGACTGTTAATTCGATTACACCCAAAGTGGGCGCGAGATGCCCACCGATCTGGGTGATGGTATCAATGGTATAGTTTCGAAGTTCGTCACAGAGTTCGTGGAGTTCTGCGTTTGAATACCCGCGAATATCTGCGGGAGATTTTATATTCGGTAAATAGTTAAGTTGCATAAACCTGATTTGATTTTTTCGTGTAATACTTGCTGGATGGATCAAAAAGGATTTGATGAAAAATGTCAATTTCATCGAGTTCCGGATGAAACGAAAGCCCCAAGTGATGTCCGGAAATCACAGCTACGGGTGACCCATTAAATTCTCCCAAGACTTGTATATCATCTCCCATTTCTGATATCTTTGGTGCACGGATCAAAGTTGTGGCCAATTCAATTTCCGTGTTTGAATTAAAATGATATTTCACCATTTCGGTGGAGGATTCGATTTGACGGCCATAAGCATTTCGATCCACGGTTATATTAAGGAAACCAAAGGGTTGGACGCGCTCATCCGGCACTTCTTTGGCCATCATGATGAGTCCGGCGCAGATTCCCATGACGGGGTGGTCTTTCCCAAAATTGATGAGGGGTTCCCGCAATTCGAAAGAATTAATCAACAATGATAGAGTGGTTGATTCGCCACCGGGAATGACCAGTCCATCAATTGAATCTAAATCTGACGGCACTTTCACGGGAACAGATTCAATACCGAGCCTGAAAAAAACGCGGTGATGCAAGGCGAAATCGCCCTGCAATTCTAATACGCCGACTTTAATTACCAGCCTCTTTCCTGTAATCTTTCTTCTACAGGAATTTCGGACATATCCAGGCCTTTCATGGCCTTTTTGAGTCCTGAACTGGCTGCAGCAACCCGTTTGGCATCCTGGTAATGGGTGGTTGCTTCCACAACGGCTTTGGCTCGGGCTGCTGGGTCATCACTTTTAAAAATGCCCGATCCCACAAAAACAGATTCCGCGCCAAGTTGCATCATGAGTGAAGCATCAGCCGGTGTGGCAATCCCGCCAGCTGCAAAATTTGGAACGGGAAGTTTCCCCAGTTTAGCCACCTGCTGAACCAAGGATAGTGGCGCACCCAAATTCTTTGCTTCAGCAACAAGTTCATCTTGCTCAAGCCGGGTGACTCTTTTGATCTCGGTCATGACAGTTCTCATATGGCGAACGGCTTCAACAATATTTCCACTCCCCGCTTCACCTTTGGTCCGGATCATGGCAGCACCTTCCGCGATCCGGCGAAGGGCCTCACCCAGATTTCTGCATCCACAGACGAATGGTGCTTTGAAATCGTGTTTCCAAATATGATTGTGTTCATCGGCTGGAGTCAAAACTTCACTTTCATCAATGAAATCGATTTCCAGTGTTTCCAGCACTTGCGCTTCAGCAAAATGGCCAATCCGGCATTTCGCCATGACAGGAATAGAGACTTGTGCCTGGATCCCCCGTATCATATCCGGGTCACTCATCCTTGAAATTCCACCGTCTTTGCGAATGTCTGCCGGGATTCGTTCCAATGCCATAACAGCGCATGCGCCCGCATCTTCTGCAATTTTTGCCTGTTCTGCGTTGGTCACATCCATAATAACGCCACCTTTCAGCATTTCTGCTAACCCGACCTTTACTTCAAATGTTCCTTTACTCATAAACTATTTCCTCTTCACTTACGTGTCCAATATCTTTTATTTTTTCAACCACACTTCTAATAATATCATCCGGTGTGGATGCACCGGCAGAAATGCCCACCGTTTCACAATTTTCAAACCAGGATTTTTCCAGATCATCGGCATTTGTTAACTGGTAAGATCTTTTATTTCTTTCCAACGCCAATTGGGTCAATCGTTTTGAATTAGCACTGGTGAATGATCCAATAACGATCATCACTTCGCATTTAGTCGCTAATTCCTTGATCTGTTCATGGTTCCGTCGTGTGGGAAAACAAATGGTATTCACAAAGCGCAGGTCAAAAACTTTTTCCACGAGTACATTAATGATCTCCTGGACATTCTCGATCATTTGTGTGGATTGACTCACCACACCGGCTTTTTTCATTTTTCGAAGTGTTTTCGCTTCTTCTACATTGGCAAGGATGATGGGATTCTCCACTTGGGCTGCAATCCCAACCACTTCATCGTGACCATGATCACCGATGATAATTGTTCGCCGTCCTTCCGCTTCCAGTTTTTTGATTTCGTCATGAATCTCGATCACCAAAGGACAGGTTGCATCAATAATATTCAGGTTTTTATTCTTTGCCTTATCCCACACTGTGGGTGCGGTTCCATGGGCACGAAACAGGATAGGTATATCTTTCGGCACTTCATCTATTTTATCCACGACTTTCGTACCTGCTTTGGAAAGATCTTCCACAACTTTCTCATTATGGACGATAGTGCCCAGCATGTAAACCTCGCCGTGATCTTTAGCCGTATCGTAAGCAAGATTCACCGCGTCTCTTACACCGAAGCAATAACCTGCATCTTTTGCCACTAATATTTTCATAAGGATCCGTTCATTTTTTGTCGAATAGATTCAATGGAAGCATTCACAGTTTTTTCTTTTACATCCACCAATGATCCGGAGACCACAGCACCGGCGGCAAAGGCATGTCCGCCTCCACCCAAGGATTTTGCAATGTCATTCACACTATATTTTCCTTTAGAGCGGAAATTGATTCGACAACTTTCCTCATTTTGTTCAAAGATCATGAGTGCCACTTCCACACCGCGTATCGATCGAACCATATCAGAAAACCCATCCACATCTGCTTTGGAAGCATTCGCTCGATCCATCATATCCTTTGTAATAATGAACCATGCCAAATTACCATCTAATTCGTAATGCAAATTAGTTAAAAGTTCTCCCATAAGTTGCATCCGTGATTTGGTGCTGTTCTCATAAACACTTTGATAAATCGTATGGGTTTCTACGCCAGATTCCAGGCATTGAATGGCGATCTCGTAGCACTTCTTATCCGTATTGCTGTATCGAAAACAACCTGTGTCGGTCATAACCGCAGTATAAATCCCTTCAAAACTTTTTTTAACAATGGGAGTGGACCGGGCAATTTGTAAATAATCGTAAATCATACATCCTGTGGCAGCAGCCGATAAATCCACCACATTATGGGTAAATGGATGGTCATCAGAGTGGGGATGATGATCGATATTCATAGTAGTCAAGCCATGGGATTCAATTGCATCCACGATGGTTCGGATCCGAACATAATCTCCCACATCAAAAATGATGACGAGATCAACGTCTTTGATCCAATCCTCATAAGCATCCTGATCATAGCATTCATAGATCTGGTCAGAATTCAAAAAAGTGTAATCATCCGGCAAAGGAGAATAATTGACAATTCTCACATCTTTCCCGATTTCTTTCAAATGGTAATAAAGTCCACATTCCGCACCCAGTCCATCGCCGTCCGGGTTTTCATGTGTAGAGAGCATAATGCGATCCGCGGCGCTGATCACTTCATGCACCTGATGCCAATCGATAGGTGTATTATTAAAATTCATATTATTTTTTATGATCCCATTGAATTTCCTGCGATCCTTCATCCATTTGGACCCTGCGGGCCAAAACAAACAGGTAATCGGACAGGCGGTTTAAGAACACTTTATGAAGATCTGAATCTTCTTCCAATTCAGCCAAAGCGACAAGATCTCTTTCTGTATTGCGGCACGCAGTCCTTACAATATGGATTCGAGCAGAAAGTTCCGTTCCTCCCGGCAAAATAAATTCATTTAAAGGCGGAAGTGCTTCATTCATTTTTTCTGTTTCATGTTCCAGCCAAAGTAAGCGTTCATCACTCAAAAGCTGTAAATCCGTTCCGGGCATGGCCAATTCGCCTCCAAGATTGAAAAGATCTTGCTGTATACTTTCCAGGTTATTTTTTACTGGACCTTCAGCCACAACCATGGTCCATCCAAGCAATGAATTCAAATGATCCACTGATCCAATGGATTGGATGCGAATATGAGTTTTGGGTACTCTTCTCCCATCACTGAGTCCGGTTTGGCCTTTATCGCCTGATTTTGTGATCACTTTAGAAACGCGCATTAGAAAAAAAGAATTGAGACCAAAATAAAAAGTGGAAACAGGATCGGTAATGACCATTTTAGTAAATAACCGAAGAAACTTGGCATTTCGATCCCCGAGGATTCAGAAATAGATTTCACCATAAAATTAGGTGCGTTCCCGATATAGGTATTGGCGCCCATGAAAACGGCTCCGGCGGAAATGGCTAAAAGGGTGTTTGGCAGATCCCCCATCAGCGTGGCAGCATCCCCACCAGCCGTATTGAAAAAGACCAAATAAGTCGGGGCATTATCCAAAAAACTGGACAAAATTCCTGTGGCCCAGAAATACATCGTATTAATAGGCTCACCATTTTCAGATACTGAGGAAACGATTGATTTCAAGGCACCATTTCCGCCAGCTTTTAAAATTGCGATAGCAGGAATGATCGTCACAAAAATTGCAGCAAATAACTTTGCAACTTCAACGATGGGAAACCACGTATATTCATTCGCTTCTCGGATTGATTTAGATGTCAGGGTCCAACTGGCATAGGCCAATCCAAGGAGCAACCCATCCCGAACCAAGTTTTGTAATTCCAACCGGATATGAAAAACATCATAATGAATACCTTCCCCATCCCAAAATCCGCTTAATAAAACACCAGCAACAACCCCTGCCAACAACACCAGATTGAAGGAGCCTTTTAGACCCAATTTTTCAGAATTTTCATCCGGGGTCATAGGCATTAATTCCTTTTTGAAAAAATAGGTATCCATCACAAAGAAAATTCCCAAAAGGCTCACCACCATGAACGTCATGGGCGCAAACATGGCTGTGGTGGTCCAGAAAAAATCCACTCCTTTTAAAAATCCCAGGAATAAGGGTGGATCTCCAAGAGGCGTCAGAGATCCGCCAATATTTGCCACAAGAAAAATGAAGAAAACAATCACATGAACTTTATGCTTTCGGTGAGCATTGGCGCGGATCAAGGGGCGTATCAACAGCATGGCTGCACCCGTCGTTCCCATCCAACTGGCTAAGACAGTTCCAATCAAAATGATCAATGTATTCAAAATGGGTGTCCCAA
>DQOT01000261.1 GCA_015658495.1 Fidelibacterota bacterium
ATACCAGACGGAACCCTATTCCCGTTTTCATTCAATCCATTCCACTGTGAAAAATGAATTCCCTGAACCTGACTTTTATTCACCAAAATTTTGATTGTATTTCCTGATAAATCAAAAATGGTAAGATTCACATAGGAGTTTGTACCAAGGCTGTATTTGATGGCTGTATTTGGATTAAACGGATTCGGATAATTTTGCATGAGTTTAAATTGATTTGGGAGGGGTGGCACATTAACACCCAAAGGCGGATGATGCTCCAGGACGAATAAACCGGATGAAAGATCCGAGGCAATGATCTTTCCGGATTCAAAATAAGGATAAACAGACCAACATCCCTCATACCCATATTCATTGGGAAGATAGGTGTCGTAATAGGCGATCTCTTCCGGTTCAGCAGGATTTGTGAGATCAACAATTCGGACACCTTCCGTGTAGTGAGCAACATAGAGAAAGTTGCCTTTCACGTAAGAATTATGAACAGTTGCCTCTGGATCCACGATATATTCGGCCACCATGGTAATATTGTCCAGGTCCTGGATATCAAATATTCTCGTCCAAGGCCCTTCACCGATCTCATCACCAACAATCAGATAATTGCCATCTTCCGTTGTCCAACAGTTATGGGCGCCAGATCCTGGGTAATTGAGATTTGCCAGTAATTGGATCTGGGAGAAATTTGAAACATCAACGATATCCACACCCTCTCCGTGAATGGCTGCAGCATATGCGATCCCATTCTGCACATAAATATCGTGGTAATAATAGGTATCATAATTCCCAACAAGGGTTGGTGATTGCGGTGATGACATGTCATAGATCTCAAAGCCGGCAATATCATGCCCAATCGCGTAAAGGTATTGACCATCTACATAACAATTGTGTGCCCCACCATCAGTGTATGGATCTCCAAAATGGATCGTAGAAACAACAACAGGATCAGCTGGATCTGTAAGATTAATAACCTGTGCCGGTTCATACTCCTTGATCAGGATTGCATAGTGATCATAGACTTTCACATCCTTGGCATCATTCCCTGGTTCAATGGAGGGCACAAAGCCAACCTCAACCGGGGGATCATCCGTAATATCAATAATACTTAGCCCCTCATCGCGGGCGCATATTAAAGCATATTCGATACCGGTGTTTGCATCGGTATAACCCCAAATATCACCGTATTTTTCCCGGTTGTCCCAAGTGCCGAATAAACTCATATTTTGTGCAATTATATGTGGTTCTCCCCAGATCTGCTGGCTGTAATAAAGAACATCTCCATTCGAACCAACACCTTTCAACTGGTAATAGACCTTTTCATCATTTGTAAGACCCGTGTGCACATATTCCCTAATTTCCGGAGCCAATTGAGCCAACAGGACATCCGGTTGACCCGTGAATGAATAATATAGGTCAAAGTGATCGATACCACCTTCTTCAAATTCCCAAGAAAGTGTCAATTGTCCATCATCCGGCAGGGAGGAAAAATTTGTAATATAAGCGAGTTGGATTCTTAAGGCAGCGGGATCAGTCTCAAAAAAGGAATAACCTGATCTAAGCTTTGGCCACCAGCTATATACAACATCAGAATTATACCCTGAATTATTAGCATACGTTTCGCCCGTGCCATCGTAGTCGCTGAGCATAATCAATAAATATTCTCGCCGACCATAGTTAGAATCATCCGGATCCCAAAGATGGTTGGGATCATGTTCACCGGTTCCGTCATCCCATTCAACAAAACATATATTCAATCGCCGATGATTATCTGGATCAGAAATATCCCAGGCTGAGCCCCGGAAGATACCCACACCGGCGGCATCATAGCCTAAATCATGGCGGAAAGTTTGGCAAAGAGTTGTGTCTCCACTATCAAAACGAATTTCTACACCAATAGCATCATCAATTGAAAGGGTTGAACCCAAAAAATCTTCTCCAAAACCAATATAACCAAAAAAGGTACTCCCACCCCAATTAACACCACTAAGCCAGCGCGGCTCCGGTTCCCACTCCCAATAAAGTTCCGGATCTGCTTCTCTGCTTTCGGAAATGTTGAATTCATTCACAGTTAAATACTCTATTTCCGAAAACGCAGCTGAGATGAGGCAAAGGCTAATTAGAATTCTAAATGTTTGAATTTTTTTCATTTTTTATCTCTGGTTTAATTTTATTTCAAAAATAACATTTTTCTGGTTTGACTGTTTTCTGCTGTCTTGATTCTCGCAAAAAAGATCCCTGAAAGCACAGATAAGCCCATGGTGTTTGCCCCACCAGAACCGTTGATATTTAAAATAAGAGAAATATTATTTTTCATTTTATTCATCTTCCTGCCTGTTACGGTTATGCTGTTCTGCATCTTGTATAATCTTTTTGGCCATAGCCTTCGCAACCGGTTCACTGATATGGCTTGAGCTAGATGGTGATTGTGTTACCTCGTTTTTTTATCACCATTGTGCCATTTCTCCAGGTATTTAACACGAGATGGATCCAACTCCAATGTTTTTGCCTGCATATTCAATAATTGTCGCTCACGATCTGTAATAGATCCGTCTTCCATCGCCAAACCATACGCATCTATATACATTTTCTCCTTAGTTGTGAAAGCATCGGGCATAATATGGTTTGATAAACGATGGATCATCGAAAATATGGGTTTCCTTAAAACAATCATTGGCACACCGATAATAATGCCACCCACCCATCCAAATTCAATAAATGTTTCCATTAGTTCCGATGCTACTAAAACAAGCATGGCGCCAATACTTGCGAACACCGCAGTGCTGAATGTTTTTCTGAGCCGTTCATCAATTCCCAGGATCTCATTTTTCAAAATTGCGTAAGTAAACATCACCCCTTCGAACAAAGAGGCCAAAACGAGACTGAACAGGAATCCATACATACCTGTGATATATAAAATTAAAAGGGGTATATTATTCCCCATTGTTGCTACGTCAGTCAGATTAAATTGACCAAACCGGATTGTGATAAAAATCATGAAAAATACCATGGATCCCTGGAAAACAGCTTTTCCCAAAAATCCTATAGATAATGCTCGTACTTCTGCAACTTTTTCCCGAGTTGAATCAGATTTTTCCAAATTCTTTTTTGCGTGTCTCATAAAGAATACAGCAAGGAGAGCAAACAAGACTTGTCCAAATAAAAAGAAACGTGAAATCCCTGTTTGTTCAGGTAAAACAA
>DQOT01000015.1 GCA_015658495.1 Fidelibacterota bacterium
GTTAACTGGACACAGTGGAGCGCACCTTTGCGGTCCTGCGATCCGAAGGCAATCCAGGCAGAGTTTGCTCAGCATCAGCAGGAGATCAACCGGACTAAGATATTGCAGTATTTCTTTTACCATCAGTGGCAGAACCTAAAAGAGTATACCGGCAGCCAGGGTGTAAGGATCATTGGCGATATTCCCAATTACGTAGCCCACGACAGCGCAGATGTCTGGGCGAACCAGGACCTGTTTAAACTGGATGAGGCTGGACATATGATCGGGCAGTCCGGCTGTCCACCAGACTTTTTTGTTAAAACAGGACAAATATGGGGACATCCCATTTATGACTGGCCCAAGCATGAAAAAACCGGTTTTAAATGGTGGATAGAACGGATCGGTCATCTTTACGAGATGGTTGATATCGTGCGCATTGATCATTTCAACGGTTTTGCAAAATACTGGGAAGTTCCTGCTATGGATAAGAATGGACTAAATGGGTATTGGGTGCAGGCACCTGGTGAAAAATTATTGGACACACTGATAAAAGAATTGGGTACGAAGCCTATTGTAGCGAAGAACCTGGGCAAGGCAGCTCCAGATGCGGAATCCCTATTGAAAAAATTTGGGATACCAGGTATGAAAGTATTACAAATGTCCTTTGGAGATGGACAGGATCCAAGGCAAATGGATCCAAATAACGTCATTTATACCGGAACACACGACAATGATACTTCAATTGGATGGTTTTATGCAGAAAAAGGGGACGGGAACAAACAAGTTGGGAATGATGTGATCCGTGAACGGAAAAACATAAAAAAATTCTTGAATCTTAACGGATCGGAATTCCACTGGAGTATGATTGAGTTCGCTTTTTCTACAGATGCAGAAAAGGCAATTATCCCCATGCAGGATATCCTGGGTTTGGATTCATCGGCGAGAATGAATACACCGGGTACAATAAGGGGAAACTGGGAATGGCGGTTTACAAATGAGCAATTCACAAATGAAATTAAATCACGATTGAAAACATTGACGAAATCAACTGAAAGAGCATGAAACAGAAATTTGATATAGCATATTTTTCGGCGGAGATCGGTATTTCATCCAGCCTGCCCACCTACAGCGGGGGGCTGGGTGTGCTGGCCGGAGATCACATTAAAGCTGCAGGAGATATTGGCCTGAACATGTGCGCTATTACGCTGTTGTACCGCGAAGGGTATTTTAAACAGCGCATTGATGAAGAGGGGATCCAGACCGAAACCTACCCACGGTTTGATCCATACCCCTTATTGAAAAAACTGGATGTGAAATTCACACTGCGTTTGAGGGCAAGGGATGTATGGATCCAGGTATACCGGTTTGATTATGTAGGGCATGGCGGTCACGCAGTGCCCATATATTTTCTTGACACAGATGTGGAAGAAAATATCAATGATGATCGGATCATTTCTCAACGCCTTTATTCCGGGAACAAGGATCATCGTATTCTCCAGGAAGCCATCTTAGGATTTGGCGGGGCCAGGTTACTGGACGAATTAGGCCAAAATGACATTAAGAAATATCATATGAATGAAGGCCATTGTTCATTCCTTGTCCTGAATCTTCTGGAAAAATTCAACGGTGATATGGAAAAAGTAAAATCGCTGTGTCATTTTACCACACATACGCCCGTGCCTGCTGGCCATGACCATTTCTCTGAGAAACGGGTGAAAAAATTATTACGAGGTCTGTTGCCGGAGGACCTGAAATTGCCGTCCCTTGTACAAAATGGGCGACTCCACATGACGGAATTGGGATTATACTTTAGTAGAACTGCCAACGGCGTTTCTGCATTGCACGGTGATGTCGCTCAAGACCAGTTTCCCTGGTCCAATATTGATTTTATTACCAATGGTGTCCATCATTCTTATTGGATGGGAAGCCCTTTTAAAAGGGTGTATGACCAATATGTACCGGAATGGCGAGCAAATCCTGAATGCCTGCTGATGATCGATGATATTGCAGACGATGTGATCTGGAATGCACACCAGGAACGGAAACAATATTTATTAGGCTATGCCAATTCACAGGTGTCAAAAGCGCTGGATAAAGACACACTCACCATTGGATTCGCCCGCAGGGCAGCAACCTACAAACGTGCTCAACTTCTTTTCCATGATATGGATCGGCTGGAATCCCTGGGTGCTAAAAAGATTCAGGTCATTTTTTCTGGAAAGGCACATCCCAAAGACCATGAAGGGAAAGAGATCATTCGACAGATCGTAAGTAAATCCAAAGCCATGTTTGGTAAGGTAAAGATCATTTATCTTGAGAATTACAATATGTGGCTGGGACGGATGATAACTTCCGGTGTGGATGTATGGCTCAATACACCCCTGCGCCCCAATGAAGCGTCTGGAACCAGCGGGATGAAAGCAACACTGAACGGCGTGCCTAACCTTTCTGTTTTGGATGGCTGGTGGGCCGAAGGCTGCAAAAATGGTGTGAATGGATGGGCGGTTGGCGACCCAAAACATCCGGATGATGCGTCAGATGCAGACCACTTATATTCTGTCCTGGAGAATAGTGTGATTCCAACTTTCTACAATGACAGGAACAAATGGATCTCAATGATGAAAGAAGCCATTAAAACTGGTGTAGATTTCACAGCCCATAGAATGATCATGGAATACAACCAGAAATTTTATCAGGAGAAATAAAATCTGTGAGTACTGTTGATCTTATTATTGTCATTATTTATTTATTGGCTATCGTGATCGTTGGTCTGCTGGTGCAGAAAAAAGCATCTCAAGGCATTAATTCTTATTTTCTCGGAAACAGGAAACTGCCATGGTGGGTTTTGGGTGCACGGAATGGAAAAATAACATAATTTTTAACATGAAAATAGCCCTTTTAACCAATGAAATCCCGCCTATTGTTTATGGTGGCGTTGCTACCTGGATACTCAATTTTTTGGATATGTTTAAAGATGATCCGGACATTGAAGTCATTCCTGTTTTTTTAGCACATTTAGATGAGCCGCCAACCGATTTTCCTGAACGTTATCCTGGTATAAGAATTATCCATGGTCCCCAGGATATAGAAGAAACGTTCCAGGATATTGATATAACCGTAAATAACCTGTGGGTGGCTTTTGATACGACAAAAGCCATCAAGGACAGATATCCAGAAAAACGAATGGTCTCCGTTTGTCATTCCCTGATCAAAATGGAACATTTGACCAACCTGGGCGGAGATGCGACAAAAAGTTTTTACGAGCAGGAGATCACCTTCCAATATTCTGATGCTGTTGTACTGATCAGCCGGGCTGAACTGGGGCATTACACATCGTTTGGATATGATAAATATGATGCCGAACCCATCGTTATCTATAACAGTTACACTCCAAAATTGGACGAGATTGACTGGCGGCCCAATTATGCACTGAATGATATTGGGTATATTGGCCGGCATGTGCCACGGAAACGTCCGGATTTACCCATTTTAGCGGTTGAACGCTCAAACCGGAATGATGTTCGTGTTTTTAATATGGGTGTGGATTATCGCGGTGAGACAGGAAATCCGTTTTGGGAAGAAATGGGTCGGAAACATCCAAAACAACTTGTGATTATCCCTTTTAGTTCAAATAAGGAAACGGTCCATTTTTACTGGAACAGCATTGGCGCCAATTGCATTACTGGGGTTTATGAACCTTTCGGCTATACCATGTGCGAAACCCTGGACAGGAGAGTACCCGCTATTGTTCAGGATATCGACGGCCCAAAGGAAATCTGTGAATTGGTGAAAGATTCAGTATTCGAATATCATGTGGATAAGGATTTTGAACAGGATATTGAAAATTTCATGGAATCTGTTTTTCGTTTTTGGGACACACATCCTGATGATCGTGCATCCATGGCAAACCATGCCCGCAAGGCATTGAATGGATTCCGGCCTGGAGTTATCAAAGAAGAATGGAAAAAAGTATTCTTAAGTTCGGAAAATCGGGTTCGCGGTCAATATTCAATAAGCGAAATTGAAAAAAGGAAAAAACAAGCCCAACGAGAAAGAGGGGAACAGATCTACGGATACAGTAAAACTAATTAATTCTTTTTAAAACCATTCCAGATGTCGGTGGAATGGTAATTGTACCAGAGATTTCATTTATCCCATTTAAGTTTATTTCATCACGGTTTACAATCAGCTTCCATTGGCCCTCTGGCAGTTCGGTTGAGACGGATTTTTTAGGATCTCCATTCATGTAAACTGCGATCCGATCCCGGATCACATAACCTAGGGCGGTTTCAGATAATCCCTGGAATTTGAAATCTGTTGGATCAGCATGGCGTAATTCTGTGGTTGCACGACGGAACTGGATCAATCCGGTATAATAATCGATTAATTCTTTATTTTGCTCTTTTTCCAGCCAGTTGACCCAGTTCGTTTCATTATCCTTATTGTAGGGGTTCCGGTCCATTTTTCCCACATTCGGATCATCCGCATCAGTTTCAGCGATGACTTGGCTGTGTGCCCAATCCTGACCCTGGTGAATAATGGGAATTCCCTGGCTCGTCATCAGGATCAACGCTCCCAATTTATTCATATTGGATAGATCTTCATCCAGTTCAATGTGCTTCATTGGATCGTTAATTATATCATCCATTGAATTTTTACCGCTGGACAGTCGTAAATAATCGTTGAAACAATAATCGTCATGCACTTCCAGGAAATTGATCGCGTGTGATGGCGTTTGATAAATATCCGGCGTTGCAGTAATAATTGATTGAATATTCTCGAGACTTTCTCTATCCCGGAAATTTCCGAATAAAAATCCTTTATCATTATAATTGTGGAGATCACCTCGTAACACATCTCTAAATCGAGCATTGAAAGAACCCCACCCCAATTCTGAAAATTCCTTTTCTCTTTCATTCCAAGCTTCGCCATAAATAATCACATTGGGATTGATTCGTTTCAGTTCATCCAGGATCAAGGTTGCCGTTTCGGCCGAAAGGAGGTGAGCCTGGTCAAACCGGAATCCATCAATATGATATGCCGTCATCCAGTATTTCAGGCTTTCAATAATGTAATCCCTAACGGTTTGATTATCGGTGGCCAAAAGGTTGCCGCAACATTGCCCGATAAAATCGCCGTTTTCATCCAATTTGAAATAGACAGTCTTGTCGATGTATTTCAATGGATGCCAATCATAATTGGAAATGTGATTTACCACCACATCCAAAATGACAGCGATCCCTTCCCGGTGAAGCGATTTCACCATGTGTTTCATTTCAGAAACAGCACGGCCGTCTTTTCCATTCCAGGCATCAAGTTCATCTGTCCCATCGGTGGCATAGTAACTTTCCGGCGCCATGTAAAATGTGGGCATATAACCCCAGTGATTTCGCGCGTAAGGGTTCCAATTGTTGTACATGCCATCCGCATCCTGTTTATAAGGGATCTCAAAATTGGCAAAATCCCAAAGGGGCAGAAATTGGACCGCATTTACACCCAAAGATTTCAAATGTTCGATCCCGCCCTTTTGATCTTTTTCAACGAACCCGAGATATGAACCTTTTAAATTGGCTTTGGATGATTCATGAATGGTCATATCCCGAATGTGGGCTTCGTAAATGATAAGGTCCTGAGGATGGATCTCTTGCCACGTATCGCCTTCCCAATCAAAATCTGTGTTCACAATGAGCGATTTTGCAAAATGTCGCCAGTTATTTTGAGTCACAGTTGCTTTGGAATAGGGATCAGCCACAATCACATTTTCATCATTATAGGGTCCTTTGAGCCTATAGCCATAGAGGGTGCCAATTGATGCGTCCTTCAGGAAAAAGGACCAGTCACCGGTGTCGGATCTTTCCATGGAATATTCATCACCGATTTTGGCTTCCACGGCAGGGAAGATCACAAGGTAAACCGATTCCGACGTTGGTGCATGAACCCTGAATTCAATGCCATCAGGGCGAAGAAAAGCGCCATAACTCAATCCCAGTTTTTTAGCCGGTTGCATACAGGAACTTAACAAAGTGAACAGTGAAACAATGAATAAGATTTTGAATAAATATTTCATTTACATGGGTTGATAGTTGTTAAATAACTCTGA
>DQOT01000062.1 GCA_015658495.1 Fidelibacterota bacterium
AATGGAATCATTTGCTTTTGCCCATGTAGTGTCAGCATTATTGGAAGCAATACTTACTGGACTTAGGGTTGGAAGTGTTTTATCATACACTACAGTCGATCCATCTGTTGATCCCAAATGAGTCCCTTGGTTTCCCACATAATCTGTGGTATTGATGGTAAAGGATAAACTACCTTCCGATTCTGATCCGGTCAGAGCATAGGTTGATGAAAATTGTTCACCGCCCAGATCAGAAACATCATCCGCATCATTGCCATCTACCGTGACTGCCGGGGTGTTAACATCCTCATCATAGGCCATGGTTATGGTGACTATATCGCCTGTTTTTGCCAAATGTGACAACGTATTACCTGAAGAAATGGAAACCGGCGTTGGAGAATTAGCTACAATATCTATCACAATATTGGTAACGCTTGTATCTCCAAGGGAGTAGTTCCCGGCTGCATCAAAAAGAAAAGCGGACAATTGTGCTGTTTCTTCATGCGCAAAATCTGTAATGGCTTCAAAGGCATCATTGCTTGCTGAAACTGTTTTTGTGCCTGCATTTAAATCATCAACCGTAATGGTATCCTTTGCACCGAAACTTTCAAAATCATTACTGTTGACTCTCCCTCTTAATTGAAAAGCAGACCCTACAATCACACCTGTATCATAAACGGGTGCCTGAAAGTTCAATGGTGAATCTTCAACCACCCATGTTGCACCATTAATTATTCCATGATTTGCTGTACTGGTAGAATCGGTGGCTGTCCCACCTGATCCAGCATCCATTTGCCAATATCCTACCAATCCGGGTTCATTTTTATCAATAGTAATTTCTCTCGATGCTTTGATCTGTACGCCGGTACGAACAATATTCCAAATCCTCACATCGTCAATTTGACCATCAAAATAACCTGTAGAACCAGCTTTTGTAAAACTGCCAAGTTTAAAATCAGATGGTGCACCCGTCCATTGAATATCCCCCATTGCATCTGTGGAATCAATTGCTGACCCATTTCTATAAATTCTTACTTTTTCGCCGTCATAGGTTGCAGCAAGGTGGGTCCACTGCCCGGAAGGCGTAGATACTTCTGCCATACTGATATAGTCAATTGAATTCGTCGTCGTTTTTAAAAAAAATCTCCAACCTGTTGCAAAATAAACAAAACCAAATCCTGCTTTCGAAGGACCCTGGTCTTTAGCATAGTTTAGAATACCATCAAAGTCACTCCAGGAATTGGGTTTGATCCAGGCTTCAATGGTTAAGGCATCTGTTACCTGGTAATCAGTGATCCCTGAGATTGTCACCTCATCATTCATCCCATCGAATAAAAGAGAATTCCCTATGGTATAGCTAAAGCTCGTTACGGCTGAATCCTCAGGGATATTCACCTCCAATTGTATTTCAGTATTCGTTGAATTCCAAATCTCTGATACCACGGTTCCGCCTGCCGCTGTAACTGCACCAACCGTAAAGGACGGTGGATCCGAATTATCAACAATGACTGTTGATTCATCTGTGGTTTCTTTTACTGTTTTTCCTTCAATCCCATTGATGTCTATAAAGTCAATTGTAAACTGAAGCGGACCATCCGGGTCAGATTCCTGAACGGTATAATACGCGACCCAATTTGTACTCCCTAAATTATCAATATTGCAGGGATTGCCATTTATTTGAACATAAGGGTCAAATGAGAATTCCGTATCGGCCGTGAAATTCAGCCATATATTTGTACCCTCATATGCAGTGGAAGGATCTTCATTGGAAGATTCAATATTTACATAAGTAAGTTTAGGGAGTGTTGAGACTCTAACATTGTCCACATCCCACGAGTTAATGTAATTGGAGTTTGTACCATAGGCAACCCACCTGATTTGGAAATCCCCATCCACGTCTGCGGTAAAGGATTCGTACCTTCCTGAAAGATCCACATCACCGGCAGATGGACTAATTTCATAACTCAAAACAGTGACCCAATCCCCACCACTTAAATATTCAATCCTTAATCCGTTGGTTGCATTCCCGGCTGACCAGAAATCTAATTCAAAGAAAAATTCGACCAATACCTGGAATCCCTCCCCTACACTTATAATGGGTGTGGTCATGGCTCTTTCATAGTCGGTATCAAGCGTGGGACTATAATAAAAAAAGGCTCCTGGTGGAGGATCTCCAACAACATGCTCTTGGTATCCTTCTGATCCAACTTGCCAATTAGGTTCCATCTCCCAACCAGGCGGAATTTCATTGTTGGAGAAATCCTCCCAAAATAGCTGTGTCCCTGTCAGTGGCGTCAGGCATAGCGAACAAAGAATGAGCCTGTAAAACAACTTCATTCTACAATCACCTCGGCACCACGATCTCCTTTTAAGACAATTACATTATCCTCATGATCGATCATTTCACAAGCATTCAAATTGTAGCTGACACTGTCCGATCCAATACCTGTGGGACTAAATACAAGATCTGCTAAATGTCCTGTACCTAATAGATCTGTTTTGAGTGTATCCAGGAAATAGGTATAAATGTCAATCGTGTTTACACTGTCAAATGTATAGGTAAATAATGGGGTTGATTTACTCGTATCCGTAATAAAAAGACCAGGAGTGATGGTATCCATTTCTAAATAGGAATTGGGGAATTCAATTTGTAGATGGACACCAGAAAAGGCTTCCATTGAATCCTCTTTAAATATAATAAAGGACCCGACTATAACAGAATCTGAAGTTGTTTTTGTTTGCGATTTTGGATAAAAAACTAGAGTAGGTGCGCCAATCCCTTTTTCTTCATTGGCTTCAAAATCTACCGGGTTATCAAATTCCTTTTCATACCTGGTACAGGAACCAACAACCAACCAAGCGAGAATGATGATGAATAGTCCACGGTGACATTTCATGGATCATCCTGTTGTGTCCGGAGATTGCGGATCCCATTTTTGATAAAGATTTTTATAAGCACGCGGCCCGATGATCCAAGCATGAATACTGTTGGCAACCCACCCTGTTCCGGTTGCACCTGCGAAAGCAATGGCTAATTGACTGAATTTTACATGATCATCCCAATCGCTTTCGGCTTTTGCCCTGTA
>DQOT01000173.1 GCA_015658495.1 Fidelibacterota bacterium
AATTAAGGAGAAAAAAGTGGGAAAAATAATTGGTATTGATCTTGGTACAACAAATTCCTGTTTAGCTGTTTTAGAGGGTGGGGAACCAACCATTATAACCAATCCTGAAGGGGGCCGTACAACCCCGTCAGTTGTTGGATTCACAAAAGACAACCAACGCCTAGTTGGGCAGACTGCGAAGCGACAGGCAGTGACCAATCCGGAAAACACAGTATTTTCTATCAAACGCTTTATGGGCAGGATGCACAAAGAGGTAAGTACTGAAATATCTGAAGTGCCCTACAAAGTTGATAAGAATTCAAGCGGAGCCGTTGTTGTTAAGGTGAGGGATAAAGAATATACTCCACCAGAAATCAGTGCTATGATTCTCCAAAAGTTAAAGCAAATGGCTGAAGAACATCTTGGGGGAAAGGTAACCGATGCTGTGATTACGGTCCCAGCTTATTTTAATGATTCCCAGCGTCAGGCTACAAAAGACGCTGGGAAAATTGCTGGATTGAATGTCCGACGGATTATTAATGAACCGACAGCAGCTTCGTTAGCTTATGGATTGGACAAAAAAAAGGACGAAAAAATCGCTGTTTTTGATTTAGGTGGAGGAACATTTGATATTTCGATTTTGGAGTTGGGAGATGGTGTTTTTGAAGTGAAATCATCCAATGGTGACGGGCACCTGGGGGGAGATGATTTTGATCAAAGGGTTATTGACTGGATCGCCGACGAATTCAAGAAAAGCGATGGGATTGACCTTCGGAATGATCCCATGGCACTTCAAAGATTAAAAGAAGCAGCAGAGGCGGCTAAAAAAGAATTATCAACTTCAAAACAGACAGATATTAATTTGCCCTTTATTACAGCAGATTCATCTGGACCAAAACATCTAAATCTTAGTCTTTCCAGGGCAAAATTTGATGACCTTGTAGCCGATCTTGTAGAGCGGACAGTTGAACCGTGCAAAAAAGCATTATCTGATGCCGGGTTATCTGCTGTAGAAATTAATGAAGTTATCTTGGTTGGCGGATCTACACGGATACCAAAAATACGGGAAAAGGTTAAAGAGATATTTGGTAAAGAACCTAATAAAAGTGTGAATCCAGATGAGGTTGTGGCCCTAGGTGCAGCAATTCAAGGTGGTGTACTGGCTGGCGATGTTGATGATATTCTATTGTTAGATGTTACCCCGCTTTCGCTGGGGATTGAAACACTGGGCAGTGTGAACACAAACCTGATTGATCGCAATACGACCATACCTACTAAAAAATCTCAGATTTTCAGCACGGCAGCTGATAACCAGACCACTGTGGAAATTCACGTACTCCAGGGTGAACGGGAAATGGCAATTGATAATAAAACTATTGGCCGTTTTCACTTGGCAGATATTCCGCCTTCACCCCGCGGCATTCCACAGATCGAGGTTTCATTTGATATTGATGCCAATGGTATATTGAACGTCAGTGCAAAAGATAAGGCAACCGGAAAAGAACAGAGTATTCGAATTGAAGCATCTAGCGGGATTTCTGAATCGGAAATTGAGAAAATGGTCAATGATGCGAAAAAGTACGATAAGGAAGATAAGGAAAAACGCGAAAAGATCGATCTGACAAACCAGTCAGAACATTTGATCTATGAGACAGAGAAAAATATCAAGGAATACGGTGATAAACTAGATGATAAAGAAAAGACGTCTTTGACCGAAAAGGTCGAAGCTCTAAAGAAAGCCAAAGATAGCAGCAATATCGAGGATATGAAAACTGCCATGGAATCATTGAATAATTCCTGGTCCCAAGTAGCTTCAAAAATGTATGAAGCTTCAAAAAATGAAGAAGATGTTTCTCAAACGGAAAAAAAGGCAAATAAGTCCACGAAAACAAAAGCAAAAAAGAGAGACGGTGAAATAGAGGATGCAGATTTTGAAGTTGTGGATTAACCCTAAAGATTCAACAAAAAAAAAGCGTTCTTACTAGAACGCTTTTTTTGTTTTTGGAACTGGTGGCGT
>DQOT01000144.1 GCA_015658495.1 Fidelibacterota bacterium
AATGAGAATCTCGAACCGGGAAACCATCGAATCCAATGGCACCCCATGAATATTCCATCGGGGCTGTACTTTGTAGAATTAAAATCCGGCTCTAAACGAGAGATCCAAAAGATCACATTTTTAAAGTAAGGTATCATTCCGGAAATTTCGCTAAAAAGATTTTTCAAAGTAGCTCGATCTGGTCATAAGAAATTATCCGGAATCCATTTCGAGCGATAATCCACCAGTGAATCAAATGATTTCCTGATCTCCTGCGTCGTCAGGAATGACAGCGCGGGTGGTATGAAGTGAAGAGTTTTAAGCCGATTTCCGTTTTCGGCTATGTTTATAAAGGGGCTCCTTCCCCTTTAAAATTGTATCCTTGGTGATGATCACCCGTTCTACACCTTCCATTTCCGGGATATGATACATGATATCCAACAGGTGTTCTTCCATAACTGCACGAAGCGCCCGGGCACCAGCTTTTTGTTTAAAGGCGAGTTGAACAATGACTTTTAATGCTTTTTCACGAAATTCCAATTCAATCCCTTCCAACATAAAGAGTTTCTTATACTGCTTTACCAATGAGTTTTTTGGATCTACCAAAACCTGCATTAGGTCATCTTCATCTAATGTATCCAGCGTGCTCACCACAGGCAAACGTCCCACCAGTTCCGGGATCATTCCATAGGCGATCAGGTCTTCCTGCCTTACATCGGCAAAAATGGCGTTGGAGTCTTTCTTTTTGGATTTCTTTTTGGTATCAAAACCCAGCTCACCTTTTCCCACTCTCCTGGAAATGATCTCTTCCAACCCGGAAAAAGATCCACCACAAATAAATAAAATATTGGATGTGTCAATGGGGATCAGACTTTGTTCCGGATGTTTCCGTCCACCTTTCGGGGGCACATTGGCAAGGGTGCCTTCCAGAATTTTAAGGAGTGCTTGCTGAACGCCTTCACCACTCACATCTCGCGTGATGGATGCACTGGCACTCTTCCTGCCAATTTTGTCGATCTCATCAATATAGATGATCCCTTTTTCCGCTGCGGCAACATTGTAATTAGAAATCTGGAGCAGCCGAACCAAAATATTTTCCACATCTTCACCCACGTATCCCGCTTCTGTCAGCGTCGTGGCATCGGCAATGGCAAATGGAACGGAAAGAAATCGAGCCAACGTTTGGGCGATCAATGTTTTTCCAGTACCCGTAGAACCAATCAACAAAATGTTACTTTTGTCTAATTCAACATCCGAGTGGTACGCTTGGTGAATGATCCGTTTATAATGATTGTAAACCGCAACAGCGATCACTTTTTTCGCATTATCTTGCCCGATGATGTGGGTATCAAGATTTGATTTTATTTTGGAAGGCTTTTGGAGTGTAACCTTAAACCCGTTCTGGGGCTGACCCATATCTGTTTCCAAGTTAATCTTCGGGTTTTTCCCCTTTTGGATCCTGTTCATTTCCGCTTCGTCAAAATAGAATCTATCAGGCCGTAGGCTTTGGCTTCTTTAGATGTTAAATAATTGTCCCGATCCGTATCGGCTTCGATCTTTTTGAAACTTTTCCCTGTATTTTTTGCCAAAATTGTATTCAACTGCTTTTTCATCCGAAGAATTTCTTCTGCCTGGATCTTGATATCCGCCGCCTGCCCTTCTGTGCCCCCCATGGGTTGGTGGATCATGATCCGTGAATTGGGCAAGGCAGACCGTTTCCCTTTGGTTCCGCCAGCCAATAAAAATGCGCCCATGCTTGCAGCTTGCCCGAGACAGATTGTTGACACATCAGGTTTGATGTATTGCATGGTATCATAGATTCCCAAGCCAGAGGTAATGATACCTCCAGGTGTGTTGATATAAAGATAAATGTCTTTCTCGGAATCTTCCGCTTCCAGGAAAAGGAGTTGGGCGATGATTAAAGAAGCGATGGTATCATCAATGGGTGTGCCGAGAAAAACGATCCGCTCCTTTAAAAGGCGGGAATAGATATCAAAGGCACGTTCCGATCGTCCCGTCTGTTCTACGACAATTGGAACCAGTTGATTCAGTGTCTTTTCATCAATGTGCATGGTCTTGTCCTCGGAGGTCTTTTGTGTGTATTTCTACCTCTTTGACTTTAGCAAATTGTTCCAG
The DNA here is from genome assembly GCA_015658495.1 of Fidelibacterota bacterium. Classification (GTDB taxonomy): domain Bacteria; phylum Fidelibacterota; class Marinisomatia; order Marinisomatales; family UBA1611. The sequence continues at coordinate 2,116 of DQOT01000144.1, forward strand.
GTATTCCAAGATTTTCTTTTCCACAAGATCGTCTTCGATGCGCTGACGGTTGCTCGGTTTCTTGTAAAATTTGCGGATTTCTTTCTCTGATTGGGGTGTCCGTGCTGCCAATTTTTTAATCTCTACGTCCACTTCTTCTTTGGAGGCATGGATTCCTTCTGTTTCGATCAATTTATTCCGCAGGGAATACCATTTCAAATTTCGTTCTGCAGATGATTTATAATGTTCCCGGACTTGCGCTTCGTCTAAGGGTTCACCCTTGTTCTGTTTTTTCACATCTTCAACCAGGTTGGTGAGATAATTATCCACCATGGATGGCGAAAAAGATGGATTGGTTAAATCGATCAGGGCATCGGATAGATCCCGGTTAAAAGCGGTATTGGATCGTTCAGCAAAATTGGATTCGATCTTCATTTCCACATCAGCGGTCAGTGCCGCTACAGAATCCAGTTCAGGGTTGATCAATTTCAAAAAATCATCATTCACTTCCGGTAAAATCTCTCTTTCAATATTTGTCACCGTGAGTTCGTATTCCGCTTCGCCCTCTTCCTTGTTAATAAGCAACATAATCCGAGTGGTATCCTCCGGTTTTAAACCGATCAATTTATCTTTTTGGGTATCAGTAAAAGACCCTTTCCCTATCCTGAGATATTGTTTTTCATATTTTTTCCCAATGATGGGCACACCGGATTCATCCAATTTCTGGAGCGTGCAAATGAGATAATCCCCTTCGATGGCACCTTCTTCCACCGTGGTAATGGTTGCATGCGTTTTACGCAATTGAGTGATGGCATTTTCTACATCGTGCTCATCATGAACGTATTTTGTCCGTTGGACTTTGAGAGAATTCTTTTTCAGTTTCGGCAAGGGCACTTCCGGCTCGATCTCAAATTTTGCCATGAAAGAAAAATGCTCATTCATGTGGAAATGGACATCACTGATCTCTGCCCGGTTTACGGGGATCATTTCTTCTTGTTGGACAGCCATGAGATAAAATTTCTGAATATTATCTTCCATGAATTCCGCTTCAATATTGGGCAGGAATTGCTGCATGAGGCGGTTCTTTGGGATCTTGCCTGCGCGGAAGCCCGGAATTTTAATCTTTTTACTGAATTTTTTAAGGATAGAATTAAAATCGGATTCCAATTCTGGCCACGGGATGTCAATCGAGAGTTCCCGGGTATAATCATTAATTTTTTTAACGTCAACTTTCACGTTTTCTCCTGAAAATAACGTGCAAATTTATGAGGAGATTTGGATGAGGATAAAGGGCAATTTCCATTTTATTGCGATTGATGAAATAAAATTTACATTAGGATAAATAAAATTTCTTTTTCAGAAACCATCGTAAAACCTTTTTACTCCCTGAGCTTGCCTGCCAGCCCTTTGGAAGCAGGCTGGTCGAAGGGGAAAAAGGTGTGACCATCTCTGATAGTTAAAAAGCCGGGATTTCCAGTCCGCCCCGATACATTAGAAACATCCCCAGCATCTGGATCACATGGAATAGATCATTGTGATTGAAATTCTCATGAAGGGATATTTTCATCATCTGCACCCAGGATGCAGCGAGACTCACCGCCAATCCAATTGAGATGGATAACGCGCCTGTCATACCGTAATTAAAAAACGCGACAATAAAACCCACTAGGGAAATTCCCATCAAAGGTAAATAAAAAGTAACGGCAGATCGAAAACTGTCGTGGGTGCGGATTCGGTTGTAATAGATGATCAGCAGAACGCCGGCCGTTATGTAAAGTGCATTTTCTCCTTTCCCAGTCACAAAGATCAACGCGGAGGACATGGCAAGTAGTAAACCTGTCGTGGCCACAAAGATCAGCGTCGCCCGCCATATAATTGTCTGATAAATACCCTCAAGCCTGGGACCAAACCCGTGGCTTGTGCCTCCAAGCAATCCACTGATTCCACCAGAGAAAAAAGCCGTTCCCCAAAGTTGGTGGAATTGTGAATCTTGAATGGCAAAAGTGGACCATCCGAAGAAAACACCCAGAATAAATAGAATGTAATCGGTGATGGCCGTGGTAGGTTCGTAAAGCAAGGGTTGTTTTTCTGACATAGTTTTCTCGCTTCCCGGTAGTGAAAGTCTGTCGGAAATTAAAGAATAAAATAGGTTCAGCCAATTAACTGAAAAATCAGGGGTTAATAATCAAATTCACCAAAAAGATTACGTCAATCACATTCAAATTACCGTCACCGTTAATGTCTGAAACTGTTTGCGGGCAAGCACCGGGGAAATCTCCGGAATCAACATAATCAGCCAAAAGAAGAATATCCATTACATCAAGATTACCCGAATTGTTCATGTCTCCTAAATCCCATTCCAAACATGTATTTGGTGGCATAGCCCAA
>DQOT01000217.1 GCA_015658495.1 Fidelibacterota bacterium
CTATAAGTTGAACAGGGTGGTTAAAGCCACCCCGCTCCTGCGCAGATTCAATCTTGGATTGAATTGATTTTAATGTGTCCTTTAGGCCCATTTATAAGTTGCCTTTGTGACTTTGTGTGAATGAAGTGCTCTATTCTTCTTCAGGCTCAGGCGCTGTATCCTCAATAGACATTTGATTATCTTCCGACTCATCTTTCCTTGTGGCCGCTTCCTCACTAATGACGCGGGTGATAGATGAGATACTGGCGCCCTCGTCCAATTTTACCAGTTTTACGCCTTGCGTCACGCGGCCAATGGTTCGAATGGCTGCCACGGGTTGACGCATCAAAACACCGGAATCCGTAATAACAATAAGGTCGTCTGCATCAACCACTTCCATGATATTCACCATCTTGCCGGTCTTCTCTGTGCAGCGCATGGTCATGACACCTTTTCCGCCACGGGTTTGGGTACGGTATTGATTCACATCTGTCCGTTTTCCCATCCCTTTTTCGGTGGCAACCAAAATGGTTCCTTCCCGCCGTATCACAAGCATGCCAATCACATAATCTTCTTTCGAACTTAGGGTTATGCCTTTCACGCCCATGGTTTTTCGTCCACTAGCTCGAATATTATTTTCAGAGAATCGGATCGATTTTCCTTCATACGTTCCCAGGAGAATATCGTGTTCACCGTTGGTGATTCGTGCTTCAATGAGTTTATCCCCTTCGCGAATTTCGATGGCATAAATACCACCTTTCCGCGGTTTGCCATAGGCAGACAAAACGGTCTTTTTCACAATGCCGTTCCTGGTTGCCATAACAATATAGTGGTCATCATCGAACTCTTTCACGCTGACGAATGCTTCCACTTTTTCACCCGGTTCACAACCGATTAAATTCACAATGGCACGACCACGGGTTGCTCGACCACCTTGGGGAATGTCATAAACTTTCAGCCAATAACATTTTCCCTGGTCCGTGAAAAAAAGCATATAATTATGAGTGTTGGCAATAAAAAGATGTTCAACAAAATCTTCATCTTTACTCATGGCGCCTTGAACACCTCTCCCGCCGCGGCGTTGTGTTCGATAGGTATTTAATGCCGTCCGCTTGATGTAACCCTGGTGAGTAATGGTCAGCACCACTTCTTCTTCGGCAATCATATCTTCCATGGTAAAATTTGAATCTACCGGAATAATCTCAGTCCGTCGCTCATCCCCATACTGATCCCGAATTTCCAGAAGTTCAGTTTTAATAATGTTCATGCGCTGGCTTTTGCTTTCCAGAATTCCTTTAAGATGAGCAATAAGCTGGATCAATTCTTTATACTCGATCACAACCTTATCTACTTCCAGTCCGGTGAGCCTCTGCAGGCGCATGTCCAAAATGGCTTGGGATTGAATCTCTGAAAGGTTAAACCCGTTAATGAGTCCTTCCTTGGCTTGAACCGGATCTTTGCTGCCGCGGATGATTTTAATCACTTCGTCAATATTGTCCAGAGCAATTTTCAATCCTTCTAAAATATGGGCTCGTGCTTCCGCTGCTCTTAATTCAAACTCGGTGCGCCGGACAACAATCTCATGGCGAAAATTCACAAAGTGAGTCAATATGGTCTTCAGCGGCATGATCTTCGGAACGCCGTTCACCAGCGCCAAAAGTATAATGCCAAACGTGTCCTGGAGCTGGGTGTGTTTATACAATTGATTCAGGATCACTTCCGGAACCGCATCCCGTTTTGTTTCTATCACAACGCGAATACCGTCTTTATCAGACTCATCCCGAAGATCAGAGATGCCTACTACTTTTTTATCCCGTACTAGGTCCGCAATTTTTTCAACTAAATTTGCCTTGTTTGTTTGGTAAGCCACCTCGGTAATAACAACACTGTCTTTCCCGCTTTTGTTTGTTTCAATATGGGCGCGGGCGCGCATTTTAATTTTTCCACGACCTGTTTCATAGGCATTTTTCAGCCCATCCATACCCAGAATAAGTCCCGCTGTTGGAAAATCCGGTCCTTTAATGTGGGTCATTAATTCTTCTGTAGTTATGTATTCATTTTCAATCAAGGCAATTAAGCCGTTAACAATCTCTGTCAGATTATGGGGTGGAATCTTGGTGGCCATTCCAACAGCAATTCCTTCCGATCCATTCACCAACAAGGTGGGAACTGCGGATGGAAGCACCGATGGTTCTTGCAGTGTTTCATCAAAATTAGGGGTCCATTCCACCGTGTCCTTGTCCAGATCTTTCAACATTTCACTGGATATTTTTGTCATCCGGGATTCGGTATAACGCATGGCCGCTGCATTGTCACCATCAATGGAACCAAAGTTGCCCTGACCATCCACCAGTTGGTAGCGCATGGAAAAATTCTGTGCCATCCGAACCAGTGCATCATAGACTGAGCTATCACCGTGGGGGTGGTATTTACCGAGAACATCACCCACAATACGGGCGGATTTTTTATAAGGACGATTCCAGCTGGAGCCAAGTTCGCTCATCCCAAAAAGAATACGGCGATGAACCGGTTTCAGTCCGTCGCGCACATCGGGCAGGGCCCGGGATACAATAACCGACATGGAGTAGTTAAGATAGCTCTCCTTCATTTCATCCACAATGTCCCGGGGAAGTGTGTTGTCTCTATTAAAATCAACCATGAATTATTTTTCCTAAAATTTTAAACGTCGAGATTGACGACAAATTTTGCATTTTTCTCAATAAATGTCCGCCGTGCTTCTACATCGTGTCCCATAAGATTTTGAAATGTTTCAGCCGCTTCACCGGCACTTTCTACGGTGACTTGCATCAGTGTCCGGCGTTCAGGGTCCATGGTGGTTTCCCAGAGTTGTCCCGGATTCATTTCACCCAGTCCTTTGTAGCGCTGGATGGATACTTTTGTGTTTTTATTGTCTCTTTTCATTCGCTGGATAATTAAGTCCCGCTCGTTATCATCATAAGCATAGGCTTCTTTCTTGCCTTGTGACAAGCGATAAAGGGGTGGGAGTGCGAGATAAAGGTAACCGCCATCAATAATCTCTTTCATTTTCCGATAAAAGAATGTGAGTAGCAGTGTTCGAATATGGGAGCCGTCCACATCTGCATCTGTCATAATAATGATCTTGTGGTAACGGAGTTTTTCAATATCTAAATCCCCGGCAGATTTTTCACCTGCATCATCTTCAGAGCCACCAAAGCCCGCACCCAACGCCGTGATCATGGATTGAACCTCGTTGTTGGAGAGCAGTTTGTCAATCCTGGCTTTTTCAGAATTGATCACTTTCCCGCGCAGGGGCAAAATGGCCTGGGTGCGCCTGTCCCGGCCCTGCTTTGCGGAGCCTCCGGCAGAGTCACCCTCAACCAAGTAAAGTTCACAAAATGCGGGGTCCTGGTTGGAGCAATCCGCCAGTTTTCCCGGAAGGGATGAACCGCCCAGGGCGCTTTTACGTCGAATCAGTTCACGGGCTTTTCGGGCGGCGCTCCTGCTGCGTGCTGCCAGGAGTGCTTTTTCAATCACCCGACGGCCGATGGATGGATTTTGCTCCAGAAAATCTAAAATTCCTTCATATACAACTGTGTCCACAATACCTTTTACATCGCCGTTCCCAAGTTTGGTTTTGGTTTGTCCTTCAAATTGGGGTTCTGCTACTTTGATACTAATGATGGCTGTAAGCCCTTCGCGAAAATCCTCACCCGAGAGTGTAATTTTTTCATTTTTCTTCGCCTTGATCAGGTTGTTTTTCGTAGCATGATTATTCATGGCCCGGGTTAATGCAGATCGGAAACCAGACAGGTGTGTCCCACCTTCGATGGTATTAATATTATTCACAAAAGTCAGGATGTTTTCGTTATAGGTGTTTCCATAGCGCATGGCGACTTCCACCGGAACTTCACCATCTTCCTTGTTTACCGTAATGATCTTATTATGGAGCGGGTTATTGTGTTCGTCTAAATATTTTACAAAATCACTCAGGCCGCCCTTGAACTTGAAAATATCCGACTCGCCGTCTTCGGTGCGTTCGTCTTTTAATACAATCTCCAGCCCGCTGTTCAAATAGGCCAATTCGCGTAACCGTTCGGCAATAATTCCGTATTCAAAATCAAATGTTTTAAAAATGGTGTTATCCGGGAAAAAACAAACTTTTGTGCCTGATTTTTGCGCGTTGCCTGTAACATGCAGTTCGTTTTGCGGATCACCAATCTTATAATCCTGACGATGAATTTTTCCGTCCCGTTTGACCTCCACCCATAACCATTCGGACAAGGCGTTTACAACAGAAACACCCACACCGTGGAGTCCGCCGGAAATCTTATAAGATCCTTTGTCAAATTTTCCACCGGCGTGGAGAAGGGTCATGACCACTTCAACGGCTGGCCTATTTTCTTCTTTGTGAATATCCACAGGAATGCCGCGTCCATTATCTTCAACACTGACAGACCCGTCCGGGTTAAATATGACAATCACCCTGTCACAATACCCCACCATAGCTTCATCAATAGAATTGTCAACCACTTCATAAACGAGATGGTGCAGGCCCCGTTTGCCCACATCACCGATATACATAGCCGGACGTTTCCGTACTGCCTCCAGACCCTCTAATACTTTAATGCTCTCGGCACTATATTGCGCTGCTTGTGCTTCTGCGGTCATATAAATCGAATATCCTTAATCACTTTTTTATTTAATTTTTTATTCAGCGTCTCAATGATCTGTTTCTTTTGAAACTGAAGTTCCTGCCGCCATGCAGGTGTTTCTGTTTTCACGGTCAGGATGCCATGCTCCACGCCGATGGGTTCCGTGTTGTTTGATACATTTTTACCCACAACATCCGACCAGGTTTCCATGGCATTTTGCTGGGCAATGCCTTTTTCAAGTCCTGCTGATTTTAAAAATTTCTTGAGAGGTCCGCCGATGTGCTGCATCATCGTTCCAGATGATAAGTTTTAGTCTCTTTTTCACCTTTCAGCAAACCGCTTTGCTCCACATTCAAAAGGTCGGTGGTAGTTACAATGGTTTGAACCGGCTCTCCCGTTTCTGATTCTAATCCCTGTAAAAGGGAAACAATTTTCTTACTTCTTTCCAAGTCCAGTTTAGCAAAAAGGTCGTCCAATAAAAGTGTGGGGTGCGTGCCTGTTTTTTCACGGATAAAACTCATTTCCGCCAGTTTCAATAACACCAGTGAAAGTTTATGTTCGCCTTGGGATCCAAAATTCCGGAGATCGCGATTATCCCAAATTAATGAAATATCGTCCCGGTGTGGTCCATAGGTGGTTCGCCCAAGCGCCAAATCTTTTTTTAGTGAATTTTTGAACTCATTTTTATAAGATTCAAGCGAAGGAGCCTGATCTGCATAAGACAATTCAAACTGAATTACATTATCATATCGTTCAATCATTTCTTTCAAATGGTTTTTGAATTCCAGGATAAATCCATAGCGGAGCAACCAGAGCTTTTGGCCTGTCTTTACCAGTTGATCATCCCAGCTATGAAGGTCTTCTGGTGGACATCTGTTTTCTTTAACCTGAACAATAGCGGCATTTCGCTGTTTCAAAACCCGGCTGTACGTTTGCAGTGTGTCCACATAATCCGGAGATGATACCGAAAACATTTTATCAAAGAACCGGCGACGTTCAACCGGTCCACCTTTGGTGACGGATTGCTCTTCCGGCGACAAAACAACCACATTATTTCGACCGATCAATTCTTTTCGGCCGAATAATATTTTTCCATTCAATTTCATTTTTTGACCGGAAGATCTTATTACTTGTGCGGCCACATCATCTGAAATCCTGTTGGTTAAGAATCCACCACGAATGGCCAGCGCATCATCAGAATTCCTGATCAGGTCTCGTTGTTTATGGGTCCGGAAACTGCGACCGAAAGACAGGATGTGGATCGCTTCCAATACTGCGGTTTTTCCCGAGCCGTTTTCACCCCAGATCAAAGTGAGTCCCCGGCTAAAATTGAATTTCTTTTTTTCATGATTCCTGAATGAAACCAAGGTAAGGCTTTGAATGGCCATCCGCTGTTGTCAACCGGCGTATTAATCATTCAAGCGAATGGGCATCAGAAGCATCAGGCTTTCTATGTTCTCTTCCGTTGAATCTGTGCCAAACAAAGCAGCGCTGATGGGGGTGCTGAATTCCACCACAATCTTATCCCCTGCAACGTGGCTCACCACGTCCTTTAAATATTCTGCGTTGTAACCGATCGTCAGGTTTTCACCATCAAATTCCGCGGCAATCTGTTCATGTGCTTTGGATGATTTTTCCGGATCTTCCGTGGTAATCCTGCATGAGGTTGCATCCAGGTTTAGGGCCACCTGGTGGGTGGATTTATTAGAAAATATGGAAACACGGCGAATGGCGCCCAATAAAGCATCTTTATCTGCTTTTAAAATTTTATCATTCTCTTTTGGAATCACGGTTTCATAATCCGGGAATCGTTCATCAATGATGCGGGTTAAGACCATATCATTTTTCATTTTAGCGGTGAGATGATTTTCACCGATCAAAAGCGCCACATTGCCACCTGAAACCTGAGCGGACATGAAAGAAAGGAATTTTCTGGGAACAATCATGTCGCCGTTAAATCCGTTGGTGTCAAAATCCTTTCGTGTGTATTTCACCAGGCGGTGCCCGTCTGTGGAAACAGCAGTGATCCCATTGGATCCAAAGCGAAACAATACACCTGTGAGGGCGGGTTTTAATTCATCCCGGCTAACAGCAAAGGATGTGGCATCAATAATATTTTTTAACATTTCACCGGAAACATTAACCGCTTGTGATCCGGATGTGTCCGGCACAGCAGGAAATTCATCGGCCGGCTTGGCCATCAAATCGTACTCTCCGGTATCGGTGATAATGGCGGCCCTGTCTTTATCGTCTACGTATAAGGTTACGCGGGTTTCCGGGAGTTCGTTGGTGATGTCCAATAATGTTTTAAGCGGCAGCGCTGTGGCGCCGGCCTGTTCCAGGCTCACCGGGATTTCGGACTGGATGGTGATTTCAAGATCGGTGGCGCGCAGAGATGTTTTTTCTTCAGATGATTCAATTAAAACGCAGCTCAGAATGGGGAGCGTTGACCGTGTAGGCGTAGCCTTGGAAAGTTTTTGTAATGCTTGTTGCAGTTCGGTTTTAGATGTGGAAAATTTCATTGAAATCCTATCTTAAATATCGATGTGTAATGAAATGGTTTTTACAAAGGTAAAAGAACCTGTAAAACTACCGTAATCACCCTTTTATTGGAAAAGGTTTTTCGGGGTTATTTCAACGCTTTTTATGAAGAAATTGCTTTATTTAACCGCCTTAAACGGCGCAATAGAACAAGACATTATATCTGATCCCGTTTTTTAAAAGACCAGGTGAAATCAAAATGGGCAATGGTTTCCCCGGCGCTATTTATTCCAATAGTTTTCCCAGTGGCGATTTGGGGCTCGTTTGTGGCAATAGCCTTATCCGCTGCTGTATCAAATTCATGCCAATCGGTACAGGTGAATGTGGAAACGTCTGTCGCTTTTTTTATAAATTCTGCTTGGGTGGAAACCAAGATCACAGCCACACTTTCATCTTTTCCCTGGGTGGCCAAAAGTGCGTAGGCACCAGTGCTCAATTCTGCTGTCATCCCTAGTACGGCCCAAAATGTGGACCGAAAGGGGTTTTTATTCAGGTATTTATATTTTACGCGGGTGACGCACTTAGTCTCACTCAATTCGATAATTTTAAACCCGGTTAAAACAGAAAGCGGCAATTTTCTTAGTCCATACAATTTGAACAAAAACCATTTTGTCATTTTTTTACAAAATTGTTTTTGTGTTTCATTCATTAACTTTTAGCTTGATTATTATTTGCCGTTTTCAATGCGATAGACCATCACTTTGTTCTTTTTTCCTTTGACCTTGATGGGATCTAATTTTTCAAAGGAATATTGTTTTTTGGTTTCCTTCCAAACGGTTGGTGAAACCAAAATCTCTCCGGGGCCTGCCGCAGAACAAAGTCGCGCACCCAAGTTCACGGTATCTCCGATCACTGTATAATCCATCATATCCCTGGAGCCAATATTACCGGAAACTACAACGCCGCGGTTAATACCGATTCCTACCATAATTGGCGCATCCTTTCTTTTTTTTCTTTTTTTGTTCAAACGTGTGATCTGTTCCTGCATTTCCACCGCTGTGGTCACAGCCCGTTGGGTATCGTCCTCGGCAGAAATGGGTGCACCATAAACAATCATGAGTTCATCGCCTATGATCTTATCCAGTGTTCCATTATATTTAAAAACAATATCAATCATATCGGAAAAATATTCATTCAGAGTGGATACAACACTTTCAGGATTCATATTCTCCGACATAGAAGTAAAACCGCGAATATCGCTGAATAAAATGGTGACTTCCCGTTCCTCGCCACCCAAATTCAATTTGGCATCGTCGTCCAAAAGTTCATCCACCACTTGTTTCGACACATAGCGTTTAAAAGTGTTTTTCACTTTGCTCACATCCGAAATGTCCTCAATTGCAATTACCAATCCCTGAATATTTCCATCTGGGTCGATTCGCGGTGCTACAGATACATTCACAACGGCCTCTATGGATACGGTTAAAAAAGACATATTGATCTCAGAATGGGTGGTGTTTTCCAATTCTGCCATTTGGATTAATTCAAGGATTTCATCATCCTTTTCAAACAGGTACATGTAATGGTTGCCAATGATTTCGTCCATGCTCATCTTGAGAATATCCAGACCGGCCTGGTTGATGGAATCAATCTCACCCAGCGGATCCAAGGTGATCACGCCGGTGGCAATACTGCCCAGAATACTCTCATTGAATTGTTTTGCTTTGGTGATATCTTTAAACAGGCGCGCATTGTCCAGCGCCACAGCGCCCTGGTTACATAGAGCGGAAAGAAGGTCGAGATCTGTTTGGGTAAATGCTTCCACGCCATGACGTGTTTCCTTATTACACAACAGCATATATCCAAGAAGGTTGTCCTTAGCCCGGAGCGGTGCAATAATTATATGATATTCCCCCAATTTTTTCTGCAGGGAATTTTTGTCTTCAGGTGTAAAAATCAATCCAGATTTTTCATCTTCGATCTTTTTAAATACGGCCAGTTTTTTTGAAATAAGCGCGTCCATGTCTTCCCAATTAAAAGATGAGTTGGGTTCAAGAATGGGGCTGTTTTCTTTGGGCACAAGCATCATGCCTTTAGAGGCGTTCAAGATGCCCACGGACCGCCAGAGAATTTCCTCGCCCAGTTCATCAACGTCCAACACAGAACTGATAGCCACACTGATGTCAAACAGCGTTTCCAGTTCAAGCAGTTTCAAGTTCAATTGGGTTTGCTTTTCTTCAACATCCTGGATCAGTTCATAATTATACAGCGCCTTGGTCAAGTGATTAGCGATGATTTCTAAAATTTTGAGTTCCGCTTCCGTGAAAATTTCCCCCATGAATTTTTTTCCCACACACAAGACACCTAACATGTGGTCTTTATGAAACAGTGGGACCAAAATTTTCATGTCCGATTCTGTAATGCATTTTTTCAATTCACCGGTGATCCATTGTGGCGTTTTATCCAGTTTAATGTGGTCATAGCGATGTTTTTCGGATTGGTCTGGGAGTTTTTTCGGCGGTGAAAATGGTTTCCTTTTCTTCAGTCCCTGGGAGGCTAAAATGGAGAGTTCATCTTTTTTTTGATTGTATAAAAAAATGGCGCCTTTCGACGCCATCACCGTTCCTAGCGTGAGCCGGAGAATGCCTTTCCCCACCGATCCAGATTGTTCTGCATCGATGAGGATCTCCCCCAACTCATCCAGAGATGTTAAATAATAATCAAGTTGATCCGTTGCGCTTGTTTCAATCACAATCGATCAACCTGCTATGCCATGCCTGCCAATCCTTCGGCTTCGGAGTAGTACACAGTGGAATATTTTGTAAGCCCCATAATGTTAAATGTTTTTTCAACAATGGGAGCCAAATTGTAGTAACCCAGTTTTCCGTCTAC
>DQOT01000340.1 GCA_015658495.1 Fidelibacterota bacterium
AAAAGTAGGATTATTGGTATGCTCTTTTTGGATTTTTGTTGTTATTCCTTTAAATCTTCCCGTGGTTGATTGAAACTTTTTCATGACCTTCACCTGCCTGCGGAAACAGTAGTGAAGGCACGGTAGCTAAACCATCTCTAATACTTTTGTAACGAGTTTATCGATCCCTTTCGCTACTTCCTTAATCGATTTTGCTTCCACATATGCCGGAGTGGATACGATCTTATTTTCTTCATCCACAACGATTTCACCTGCACTCACTGGTTCTGTTTCGATTCCCATGGATTGAATATCTGCGGTAATTTGCTCACTGCAACCGCCGGTCACTTTTCCGCTTCGACCCATTTTCTGCAACACTTTCGCCACCATAACTGGCGCAATGCAGATGGCACCCAGCGGCTTTCCGGCTTCTATAATTTCTGTTGTAAGCCGCTGGACATCACTGATAACAGTACAATTTGGTCCAGCCATGGCATAATCAAAAATATTCTTTGCCATGCCTGTGCCACCAGGGAAAATCAATGCATCCAATTCATCTCCGGTTATGGTAGCCACATCCACAATATTTCCCCGGGCGATTCGCGCTGCTTCGATCAAAACATTCCGGGATGTATCCATTGTTTTTCCATTCAAATGATTAATCACATGGAACTGGTTCATATCCGGCGCCATAATCGTCACATCCGCTCCGGCGCGGTCCAGCGCTAATAATGTGATAACAGATTCATGTATTTCTGCGCCATCCTGCGCTCCACAACCTGATAAAACAACTCCTACTTTTGGCATAATATACTCCTTATTTTTCGTCCTCTTTCGATTAACTCAGGGTGACAAAATATTTTCAATATTCCTTTTCAATCCAACATACTTGGTTCGCTTTACCGCTGACCCTCTAAACAATTTCCGAAATCCATCTTCATCCAGGTTTTGCCAATCTTCATTGGTCCAATTCAATATTTCCGGTCTCGGTTTAAATTCCGAAATATCCGATGTTTCTGAAAATTTCTCATTCCAGGGACATACATCCTGGCAAATGTCACAGCCATAAACCCAGCCATGGAGATTATTTTGATCCGCTGGCAAGTCTCCTCGATGTTCAATCGTTAAATATGAAATACATTTCCCCGCATCGATTTGATATTCATTCAATGCCTGTGTGGGACATGCATCTATACAGGCTGTACAACTCCCGCATAAATCATCATCAAAGGGTGAATCAAATTCCAAGTCTATATCCAGAATGAGCTCACCGAGAAACAGCCAACTCCCATGATCTCTCGTGATCAAATTCGTGTGTTTTCCCAACCAACCCAATCCAGCTCGTTGCGCCCAAACCTTATCCATAACTGGGGATGTATCTACACACACGATTCCTTTTATTTTCGGCTGACTTTCTTTGATCCATCCCAATAATTGAAAAAGACGTTTTTTTACTACATCGTGATAATCGTCGCCCCAGGCATAATTTGAAATTTTACCATCAAAAAGAATGTGCGATTGGTCCTTCCCAACATAATAATTGATCCCAACAGAAATGATAGATCTCGCTTCAGGGAAATAAGTATGGATATCGCCACGCTCATTTTTTCTTTTTACAATCCATTCCATGGTGGCGTGGCGACCTTGCTTGAGCCAGGATTCAAGATCAGCTTTTTCTTTGGGTGTGGATTCTGCTTTGGCTATGCCCACTTTTTGAAACCCAAGTTCCTTTGCCTTTTTCTTTATAGATTCCGATGAAATCATTGAATGTAATTTAAAATAATAAAATGACTCCCGAACGATTCCAAAAGATAAAAGATATTTTAAATAAGCGGCAGCCGGACCTGACCGTGATCATGGATAATGTCCATAAGCCACACAACCTTGCTGCCATCATTCGTTCTTGCGATGCAGT
>DQOT01000136.1 GCA_015658495.1 Fidelibacterota bacterium
ATGGATTCGGGTAGGGCGGATGGAGGGCGAATTGGGTTGGGAGAATATCATCATCAATTGCCACAGTTTCTAATCCATTCAAAATGTCAAACGAAAAACTGTCTATGGGTGTAGCATAATAGTCCGTCGGCGTTAAAACTGTAAACGTATCCAATATCACATCCATAAATGACAGGGGAATACCATAATAATCAACACTGATGCCAATATCGTTTCCCACTTCGCTTGAATCCTCAACAGTATTTGAATAAATGTTACATCGGTTCGTTGGTGAAAAAGAAATCTCTCCATCAGTGAAGAAGTCTTCATTGTATATTCCTCCGCCATTATAAGTAGCAGTATTCTCTTTAATAGTGCACCCTGACAAAATCATATTGCTTCCAAAAATTCCTCCGCCCCACTGCCTGCAAACATTGTTTTGAATAAGCACATCGGTCAATTCAACATGAAATGCCACTGTATCATACATTGCTGGGCTAACAGCAATACCGCCGCCTAAATAGGGGCCAACATTACCCATAATTATCCCGTTAATGAATGTTGCGTTGGGTGTGCTCTCGCAAAATACCCCGCCGCCTCTTTGAAAAATTCCAGAACCGATATTTCCGGAAATGGTAAAATTGGTGAAAGAAGCAGAAGAATAAAGCAAATATACCCCGCCGCCATACTTACCTGCGTAATTATCCATGATTTCTACATCTGTGAGGATTGGATCAGAATCCACAATGGATACTCCGCCTCCTTTCCCTCGATACCTGTTTCCCAGTCCGGGGGTTCGCCATCCTCTTGCCATATTATCATGAATCTTTACATTTGTAATGATCATGTTTGAACTATCAAGCAATGCGATGCCACCGCCGTCTCCGTAGGCATAATTCTCTTTAATAGTACAATCAGTGAGCATTGGACTGGCGTTTACACAATAAATTCCAGCTCCGGGCTTTTCTGTGATATTTTCTAAATCACTTACACCGTTTTGAATCGTAAAACCAGTAATATGAGTCGTGGTGTCTATGTTTACGTTTGAACTGTCATGAAAGGTGATCACTCTTCCCGTTGAGTCTCCGTCTATGACACAGTTCTCTTCACCGCTTCCAATCAATTGAATACCATTTGTTGCCGGCCATATGATATGCTCTAAATACATTCCGTTCGAAACAGAAACTGTGTCACTTTCGCTGGCTGAATCCAACCCAAATTGAATTGAAGCAAATGGATTTTCTTCCGAACCATCTCCGGTTGAATCTGATCCTGTTGCAGAAACATACCAAACCGGGCCTTCATAACCTGTCCCTTCTATGAGGGTTGGCCGGTAGGTTGCCAGCGCCCATTCGATCCGATCCACCTGTCCATCAGTGAAATGGTCCAGGCAATCATCGTCCATGTAATCCATAAAGTTCCCAATATCATCATAGCTTCCACATGAGTAATTGCTTGAAGGACAGCCAAAGTTTGGCTCGTTTTGATAGGGCGTATCGTCTACTTCGTCACCGGGATTTGAACATCCATTTTCAAAAGTGTGATATAGTCCAAAATAGTGACCCACTTCATGGACGCCCGTAATACCTTCGGAAAAAGTGCCATCGCTCCCGGGAAAAGTATAATTTGCGCAGAAGAGTCCATGGCGGGAATCATATTCATCAAAGCTCCAAGGATACACACCTAATCCGGATGTAAGTGTTGCACCTGTCCAGAAAAAATTGACCGAGGTTGAAACATCAACAGTCATTACTTGTGCCATGGCTAAGTATTGATCATCATTACTCCATTGCCCAGTTTCAAACTTGTGACTGTCTGTGGCATAGTACCACCCGGCGTTCACTGCACTGTCGATGCTTCCAACTGTAAAAGAATAACCAAGATCGTTATAATGGTCATTCAGGACCTCTGTCTGTTCGTAGATAATCTCGTCAGAGACAAGCCCATCCACATAATTGCCATCTGGGGCAGTGAATTGTAAAAAGGTATAATAACCCCATTGGCCTTGACTAACAGATGCCAATACAGTCCCGCTACTGGTTGTAACTGTTGCGGACACTCCGCCATATCCAAAATCATCATATAGAAAAAGTGCGTAATTCCCTGGAGGCAAAACACCGCCTAAAGAATAAGAATGACCTGGGTAGTCAAATCCAAATCCGGGATACAATAAAAATGTATTATTGTCATAATCCCGTATGTCCCACATACAGTGATCATAGGGCTCGTTATCCACGGTGACATTAATAAAAATGCTATCTCCAGCAACGTATATAACATGATAATTAATAGGTATATCTACATCCCTGTCCGTCCGTGAGAGATCGCTAGGTTGGAAAGGCTGTGGCGATTGTGTGTTGAACGGAGATGATTCTGTCCCGCATTCAATTTTTTGAACAGGTGCATTGACTGGGGCAGAATAGGGAGTTTTCCCTGATGATGGTTTATATCCAAATGCGGTGGATACAATGAGAGAAAATAGGATATAACGATTAGTCATGAGCTTGTTTCCTTTTATTCTGATTTCTTTGTTTATTTCAGTAGGATTAATTTTTGTACACTTCGGTTCCCTCCGGCCATTAATTCCACAAAATAGATTCCACTGGCCTGTTGTGACGCATCCCATTCAATCCCAATTTTTGGATCAATGTTAAGTTTTGTAATTACGCGTCCGGGCATGAAGGCGGGGCTTTGCGCTTGGGAGAGAAGGATTGATAAAAGTGTAAAGTAAATGAATTTTTGGTATTTCATGGGCTTTTTTTCTTTTGGTTTAATACCAATTGTTTCCCCCCGGACTCATAAATTTACACCGAATAAATATGAATCAAAATGTGCACTACTACAGGTAGAATCTTGGTTATGAAGTGACAGGGAAGGTGATTAATTTTCGCGCCTATGGAACGTAAAATCAGAATTATCATGGCTAAGCCCGGCCTGGATGGTCATGACCGTGGTATTAAGGTATTGGCAGCGGCCTACCGCGATGCAGGGATGGAAGTAATCTATCTCGGTTTGCGGCAAACGCCGGAAATGATCGTATCGGCAGCCCAACAGGAAGATGCAGATGTGATCGCCCTTTCCAGCCTGAATAATGCCCACAATACCATTTTTCGCAATGTTCTTGACCTTATGAAAAATAAAAGATTGGATGATGTTCTCCTAGTGGGCGGTGGCATTATTCCCAAAAAGGATATGGCAGATCTGGAAGGTGAAGGTGTGGGTAAACTGTTTGGCCCCGGCACACCCGTCCAGGAAACCATTAATTATATCACCAATTGGGTCAACACCAACCGACGGTAACATGAATCTTCAAAACCAAATTGAACTCGAACTTTACTTCGCAGATCATTTTGACACGATCCTGTTTCCCGTATTGGCAAATATATATTTGAAACAAAATGATCTGAAACGAGCACGTAAGGTTTGCGATATCGGTCTGGGGTATCATCAAAATGATTCTGCCGGTTTATTTACCTTGGCACAAATAGAAAAATTAGAGGGGAATCTGAAAGAAGCTGAAACGGCATTGGAACACGTCCTCCTGTATTCGAATGACCACCTTGCTGCCGCTGAAATGCTGTGTGAGATCCAAACGGTATTGGGGCGCGCATCGAATCGTTTATTAAAATCATGGAAGCATGTTCTCACACTGGATCCGGAAAATAGTACTGCACATAACTTTATCGAGAAGGTTAAATCGGGCAGCAACAAAAAACCAAAGAAAAAGATACTGAAACCCAAAAAAGAAACTGTGGGTAAAGTAGTTCCAAAAAAGATTGTGCTGCCTCCTGAACCCAAGATTGTTCCCAAGCACTTATTGGATCAACCGGTAGAACCATTACAGGTCAGCTCTCGTTTGGCCACGTTTACCCTGGTAGTGGTTCTCAAGAATCAGGGATTATTTAATCAGGCTCTGGAAGTATTGGATGCTTTGGAAGAAAAAGGTGAAAACATCGAATCTATTGCGCTGGAGCGGGAAACTATTCAAACTTTAATTTCAAAATCTCAAAAGGATTAATCACATATTATGAGCAATTCAATTTATGCTAAACGTCAGGAAAATCTCCGAAATGTATTGGCGGAAAAAAGTCTGGATGGTATTCTGATTACCAATTTGACGAATATTCGTTATATCTCCGGATTTACTGGGTCTGCTGCTTCGTGTTTGGTGACACCGGAAGGTCAATATTTTATCACCGATGGCCGTTATATCGAACAATCCAAGAATCAGGTGAACGGGTTTGAACGGTTTATCGATATGAGTTCACACTTCTCACAGATCAAAGAAAATAATTTAAATCCAAATGGATTCAAATTGGCATTCGAGGGCGACCACATGAGCTTTGCCCAGTATAAGACGTTGGTGAAAACATTTCCTAATACGAAATGGGAAAATTCATCCATGATCCTTGAAGACCTGGCAGCGGTAAAAGACCAGTCTGAAATAGATTGCCTCCGTACAGCCGTGGAAGTAACGGATAAAGTGTATGAGGAGATTCTGCCCATGCTTCGTCCCGGTACTACCGAAAAACAGGTGGCGAATAAAATGGTTTCAAAATACCGTGAATATGCAGAGGGGGAAGCCTATTCTCCTATCGTGGCAACGGGTCCGAATGGCGCATTGCCTCACGCAATTCCAACAGATCGGGAATTCCAAAATGGCGATTTTATCGTGATTGATGCTGCAGCAAAATATGGCGGCTATCATGCGGATATGACTCGCACACCTGTTGTGGGTGAAGCATCCGAAAAACACCAGGAAGTGTATGACATTGTGAAGGAAGCGCAGCAACGTGGATGCGATACAGCCAAGGCTGGCGTTGCCTGTAATGTGGTGGACGCTGCAACACGGGATTACATCAGGGAAATGGGCTACAGTGAATATTACACCCACGGCACGGGCCACGGACTTGGATTGGAAATTCATACATCACCAAGATTTAATCCACAAAGTGAAGCCGTCCTGGAAGTGAATAATGTCATGACCATCGAACCTGGGATCTACATTGCCGGCTGGGGTGGCGTCAGGATTGAAGATGATGTGATCATCAACGAAGACGGTTGTGAGATCTTGAATAAGACCACCAAAGATCTGGTTGTCCTGAATTAATATTTGTATTTCTGCCACTAAATTCACGAAGAATCGCCAAAAATTTCCTTAGTGGTATTTAGCCTTCTTGCGGGTAAAGTAAATTATTTAAATCGTAATTAATCTCTACATCACGATTAATTAATTATTTTTTACATAATTAAAAAAATGGTTGATATTTACACAAAGCCGGGACTCTATGATGCGATCCACCAAAACTACAGTTGGGATAAGGATCTCATTGCCTCCATAGCCGACAGAGTCGGCGGGCCTGTTTTAGAATTGGCTGCAGGTACAGGAAGATTGGCAGAACTCATAATAGATCTTGGACTCGATTATACCGGCATCGACACCAGTAATGAATTCCTTAATATAGCGATAGAAAAAGTTGGAAATCGAGCCACGTTTCTTCAAGATGACATGCGTCAATTTGACCTGGGCCAACAATTCAACTTCATCTTTATTGGATTCAATTCATTTCTTCATAACCTGACGGACCATGATGCCAGCCGATGCCTTCAATCTGTCCATAACCATTTAACAGATGTAGGCACATTTTTGGTTTCAATTTTTATTCCGGATCTATCCTTTTTATATCGCGAAGATGGGAAGCTTTATCCGGCTACATCACACTTCAATTATGATGGCGGCCGGTGCCGGATTATGGAAACAAATGAGTTTGACGACGTGACACAGGTTAACAAACTCTCTTGGCGATTGGAACGGAATGGAGAATTAGAAACGACAGAATACCAACACAGCATGCGCATGTTTTATCCACACATGATGGATATTTTATTGAGCGATGCAGGCTTGGAGATCAAAGAAAAATTGGGCGACTATGATGGCTCTCCCATGGATGAAGAAAGCGGGATGCAAATCTATGTCTGCACAAAAGCCTGAATCATTGCCTATCAAAAAAGCGGTAAAGTCCCTTAAAAGATCTGACCCGGAATTATCCATACTTTTGGATGCCTTTGTGATTGAAGATTTGACACCGGAAACAGATTATTTTAAATCCCTGACCCGTGCCATTATTTATCAGCAACTCAGTGGCAAAGCAGCAAAAACAATTGCGGACCGATTCATTGCTTTATATGATGGAAAGGATTATCCAACACCGAATGATGTGCTTGATACAGATCATGAAATTCTTCGTTCTGTTGGACTCTCAAACGCCAAGGCAAAATATATCAAGAATATTGCTCAGGCCTTTTTGGACGGAACTGTGGATCATCAAAATCTTGTGAATTTGTCCGATGAAGAAATCATGGAACAACTTATTGCCATCAAAGGGGTTGGACCGTGGACGGTCCAAATGTTTCTCATGTTTACACTGAACCGTCCAGATGTGTTTCCCGCGGGTGACTTGGGTGTTCAAAAAGGATTTCAACAGTATTTTAAATTAAAGAAATTACCATCGCCAAAAATCATGGAAAAAAGAGCCAAAAAATGGAAGCCTTACCGAACCGTGGCGTCTCTTTATTTCTGGAAAGTGGTCGATGGTCCATTTGAGTGGTAAAATGATCACAACAATATTTTTTGACATCGGTGGTGTATTGCTGAATGTCCATCCCGAGCGAACGGTCCAGTATTTAAGCGATTGCACCGACGTATCTATGGAAGAGATCCGCAGGCGATTTCCTATGGCAGCCCATGATGACTATGAAAAAGGGTATCTCACAGACAAAGAATGGTTTTTGGCTATAAAGGAATCATTACCGCAGCCTTGTTGCTTAAAAGAATCTGACTTTTGGCATGCTTGGGAACTCCTTTTGGGCGAAGAAAAGGAGACGGTACAAATCCTGGAAGATTTATCGGACAACTATTCTGTGTGGCTTTTGTCAAACACAAATCCTCAGCATATTAAGGAAGAGATAGAAAAGCGGTATGCATTTCCACATCTGGTGGAGGGGGCAGTATATTCTTTCGATGTGGGCTTACGAAAACCAGATAAAGTGATTTTTTTAACCGCAGCTATGTTGGCTGGGACACGACCTGAACAATCCATTTTTATTGATGATGTAGATAAGAACGTGTCTGCCGCAAACGAAGTCGGATTTACGGGGATCCATTTTAAATCCATCGAACAATTAAGAGAAGATCTGGTGCAAATGGGTCTCATAAAAAAAGAAAAGATTATACGATGAAACAAATATTAGCCATTTTGATCTTGGCAACAAGTTTACTGCAGGCCACCGGTGCCTGGATGATAAGCGGAAGAACCCACCCTGAATTAAAATGGTACACCCTCGAAACGGATCATTTTGATGTGCATTACCACGAGGGCATCCGGGACATTGCGGTTAAGGGTGCATCCATCGCTGAACAGGTACGTCCCATATTAATGGAACAAATGGGCTTGGACACACTTCGCAGGTTGGATATTGTTTTTACCACCGAAGATGAAGTACTGAATGGATTCGCCATGCCCAGTAACCACACTGTCATTTGGGTGGATCAAAATGATGCGGCTTTGTGGGTGGGTGATGAAAAATGGATGCGGACAGTGTTAGCCCACGAACTTCAGCATTTGGCCTTTTTCAATACGGTCAAAACGTGGCTGCCGGAACCAATGAATTCTCTGTTTGCCGGTGTGCCGGGATGGATCGTGGAAGGCTTGGCGGAATATTATACAGAAAAATGGCGCCCATTTCGTTTCGATATTTCTCACAAAAGCCATGTGATAGGGAATACAGTTCACAAGATCAGGGATCCCCATAATGATGGTTTTTCCAAAAGCCTTTATCTTGCTGACCGCTTTGGCGATTCCACCATTGTTAAAATTTTGAATGAACGGAATAAGGCAGGATTGCTGGATTTTAAAAAATCCTTCAAGAAACATACGGGCGTGAAACTGAAGCAATTCAATGAGGACTGGCGCAGGCACATGAATACGTTTTTCTTTGGCCAGCGCGCCCAAAAAGAACGGGTAGAAGATGTAGGTAAAGTACACAAACTGCCATTGAAAAGAATGGCAGCTTTTGATTATTTCAATGATTCATTGCGTGTGGCTATGGTTGGGCAACTTTCAAAAGGCCAGGGAGATCTATCTTTGGTGGTGGCCACACGAGACACTGCCAAAGAAAATAAAGAATGGAAAAAGAGAGTTGAAAAAGCAGAAAAAAAAGGTGAGAAACCAAAAAAAGTAAAACCCAAATGGAAAATCAAAGAATATGACCATGGCATATTTGGTGAATTGATACAAAACCTGGATGTTGCCCCAGATGGAAAATCCATCATTTATCCTAAATACAGATTTGGTCAACACCAATCTCTCCAGTTTGGAATTTGGAAGTTAGATATCGAATCCAAGAAAAAGACATTGCTCACTCCACACATGCGTGCAAATTATCCCCAATACTCCCCTGATGGCAGCAAGATAGTTTTTGTCGCCCACGAGAACTCAACAACCCAACTTTATACCATGAATGCGGACGGTAGTGATATTAAACCTTTAACAATGAATGAAGGAGACACCCAGATCATTACACCCGTGTGGCGCCCAGATGGGAAGGCTATTGCCTTCGCCCAATCCGATCCGGATGGGCTCATGGATATTCATATGATAAATCTTGAGACGGGACGTGTCAGCCAGATTACGGATAGCCATGAAGGAGATTTTGCTCCGATTTGGCATCCCGATGGCAATAAGATCTCCTATACCGGATTGTACGA
>DQOT01000134.1 GCA_015658495.1 Fidelibacterota bacterium
ATTCGACCGGTATATCCTGAAATTGCACAGGAAGCAGGAATTGAAGGAACGGTGTACATCCAGTTTTTTATTGATGCTAGGGGAAATGTAACTGAGGCGTGGGTTCTAAAAGGTATTCCCAATACAGGATTGAATGAGGCTGCTTTAGATGCAGTTAAAAAATCTAAATGGAAGCCCGCCCAGCAGAGGGATAAAAAGGTAGGTGTCTGGCAGACGGTGCCGGTGAAGTTTGAACTAACCTCACATTAAAAAACTGAAATAAAAACTAATCCCTAACCTCTCACCAGGTATTTTCAAAATATGGATTAATTCTTAAGTTTCCCTCTCCCTAACAGAGAGTAAGGTGGGGGTCAAATAAGAAATTCACTGTTTAGCCGTCTTATTTATTTTTCATTCCTGTTTGGCGCCGTTGCCGAACAATTTATTATAAATCCACCTGACCGGATCGTAAAAACGATCCACCACTCTTTCTTTAAGGGGAATAATTCCATTATCAGTAATCTGAATATGTTCGGGGCAGACGTCTGTACAGCAACGGGTAATATTACACATTCCAGATCCAAAATCATTTTTTATTTTAGGAATGCGGTCATCTATATCTAAGGGGTGCATTTCCAGTGAAGCTAAGCGGATCATAAAGCGCGGTCCCACAAACTTTTCCTTCTTATCCTGATCCCTGAGAACATGACAAACATCCTGGCATAAATAACACTCAATACACTTGCGGAATTCCTGGATTCGCTCAACATCCTGCTGGTACATTACATGGTCTATACCATTTTTCTTTTTCCTGGGTTTGAAGGGCGGAATCATTTTGTTCTGCTCATAATTCCATGATACATCCGTTACAAGGTCTTTAATAACCGGAAATGTTTTCATGGGCTGAACAGTAATTACTTCCTCCGGTGAAAATTCGTTCATACGGGTCATGCAAGCTAATTTCGGCCGGCCGTTAATTTCTACACTGCAGGAGCCGCATTTGCCCGCTTTGCAGTTCCAGCGGACTGCCAGATCATTAGCATGTTCCACCTGAATTCTGTGAATAGCATCCAGCACTACCATGCCCTGTTCCAATTTTACAGCATAATTTTTAAATTCACCTTTTTCAGCATCACCCCGCCATATTTTAAAATTACGCTCCAAGGTTCTCTCCTTCCAGTTCTTTCAATGAAGCAAAGGCGATATTAGCCAATTCTTTTGGCGGGTCATCCCGTTGGATTTTCTCAGCATGCATGCCGGATTCTGTCTTCTTTATTACAATATTATATTCGAGGCCCTCGACCCTTTCTCCTGCAAAATCCAGCCGTGTATGAGCCCCCCGGCTTTCTTCCCGGATGAGGGCTGCACGGGTTACGGCTTCGGCAGTGATGATGAGATTTTTTAAATCCAGCGCTTCATTCCAGCCGGGATTATATTGTGCAGAAGCATGGGCGAAAACTTTGTTAATGTCTGCTTTTAATGCCTGCAATTTTTCCAGACCTGATGCCAATTCCTCTCCGGTACGGACGATGCTAACGTATGTTTGCAAAATGCTTTGCAATTCTTCATGTACCAAGTAAGGATTTTTACCTTCCTCTCGGTTCAAGATATCAGTAGCGGCTTTTATAATTTTGCTTACCTCTTCATTGCTGCAATCTAATTGATCTGTGAGGCTGTTTATATAATTGGCGGCGCCATCTCCGGCCAGTTTGCCAAATACCAGAAGGTCAGAAAGTGAGTTGCCCCCCAAACGGTTGGCCCCATGCATGCCACCGGCACATTCGCCACAGGCAAATAACCCAGGGACATTCGTCTGCTGGCTATCGCTGTTTACCCGGATGCCGCCCATGAAATAATGCAGGGTGGGACCCACTTCCATTGGTTCTTCGGTAATATCTATTTCTGCCAGCTCCTTAAACTGATGGTACATGGAGGGTAGTTTCTTTTTAATAAAAGCAGCGGGCCTGCGGGAGGCTATATCCAAAAAGACGCCGCCATTTGGCGATCCCCGGCCTGCTTCTACTTCCTTTTTAATGGCACGGGCAACTACATCCCGGGTTAAAAGTTCAGGTGGCCGACGGGCTTCTTTATCTCCTTCAAGCCAGCGTGATGCTTCTTCTTCAGTATCCGCTGTTTCACTAGCAAACTTTTCCGGAATATAGTTGAACATAAAACGTTTACCGTCACTGTTCAATAGAATACCGCCGTCACCCCTGACACCTTCCGTTACTAGGATTCCCTTAACAGAAGGCGGCCATACCATGCCTGTGGGGTGGAATTGAGTAAATTCCATATCAATCAATTCAGCTCCGGCCCGGTATGCCATTCCCAATCCGTCGCCTGTGTATTCCCATGAGTTGGAGGTGACCTTCCAGGCTTTTCCGCCCCCACCCGTGGCTAAAATAATCGCCTTGGTTTTAAAAAGTACAAATCGGCCGGTATCCCGCCAATAGCCAACCAGTCCGGATACTTTATCACCATCTAATACTAAATCCAAACCGGTGCATTCCATATGAGTAGCAATGCTTTGATGCACACAAAAATCCTGCAATGTACGGATAATTTCCAATCCTGTGCGGTCACCCACATGGGCCAAGCGGGGATAACGATGTCCCCCAAAATTCCGCTGACTGATCAATCCCTTATCCGTGCGGTCAAATACTGCTCCCCATTCTTCCAACTCCCTCACTCTGTCCGGCGCATGTTTGGCATGGAGTTCCGCCATACGCCATTGGTTTAAAAATTTACCTCCCCGCACGGTATCCCGAAAATGGATTTTCCAGTTATCCCTTGAATCTACATTTCCCAGGGATGCCGCAATACCACCCTCAGCCATTACGGTATGCGCCTTGCCCAGGAGTGATTTCGATATAATGCCTGTACTCAGTCCCTTATCGGCACATTCAATGGCTGCCCGAATACCAGCGCCACCAGCGCCAACTACCAATACATCATGTTCTATAGTCTGAATATCTGAATAGTCCATTTTAATTCCCCCAAGTGCTGAAGTCCGTCCAATAACCCTTTGCTACAAGGCGTACATAAATATCCCCAAGCGCCACCCAAATCATGCTGATCCACGCCCAGAACATATGGCGCCCATTCAGCCAGGAGACACCCTGCCAAATTTTAAAACTTACTTTTTCTTTGCCCTGGGGACAGGTAAAACAATCATGCCTGCCGCCGCTGAGATGTCGGAATGCGTGGCAACCGAAGGTATAGCCTGCCAGAAAGATTGGGTTTAAAAACAAAATGATTGAACCCACCCCTACACCAAATTTTCCATCCCGGAAAAATGACAGAAAGGCGTCATAGGACAAAACTGCCACAAAACTAATGGCGATATAAAGGGTAAAACGGTGAATATTCTGAATAACCAGCAGGGCTGTTTCTCCTTTATAATCTTTCTGGTGTACACCGGCAACAGCACATGCCGGCGGGGAGAGAAAATATGAGCGGTAGTAAAATTTCCGGTAATAATAACAAGTGAG
>DQOT01000035.1 GCA_015658495.1 Fidelibacterota bacterium
ATATAGCCGGTAAAATTAACCATCTTACGGGGACCTTCCAAAAATTTTTTACTCTCCTCATATGCCCAGGATGTATTAATATGTAGATTCGGTACGACTAATAAAAAGCAACCTGTGAACACATTTTTAACCGGATTCAGGATTTCGCCAATCCCATCGCCCACTTGTGTGCCACCTTTAATAAAGAAGGGGACATCGGCGCCCAATTCAACCCCCATGGATTCTAATTCGGCATCTGGTATATTTAATTCATAAAGTTGGCGAAGCCCTTTCAGCACTGTGGCCGCATTGGATGAGCCACCACCTAATCCACCTCCGGCAGGGATTCTTTTTTCTAATTGTATGGAAACACCACCAACATCAAAGGAGTCTATCATTTTTTGCCATGCTTTTACACAAAGATTAGATTTATCATTCTTTAGCCAATCCACATTGGATAAAAATTCACACCTAGAATCTATTTTTTCTAATGTGATTGTATCGTGAAAATCCAATTCCTGGAAGAGGGTATGAATGTTGTGGTAGCCATCAGGTCGTTGTTCTTTTATTTGGAGACCTATATTGACCTTGGCGAAAGATTTAAGGACAACAGGCATCATTCTTATTGCAAACTGTGGCAATCGCCTGCACGGCCCACCCGGAGCCATCGCCCACAAACCCGAGGTTATCTGTGGTGGTTGCTTTTACAGAAACCTGGGATTCATCGATCTGCATGGAATAGGCAAGATTATATCTCATTTGTTGAATATGGTCCGTCAGCTTTGGTGTTTGGAGAATGATGGTGGCATCCACATTGTTGATCTCGAATCCTGATTCTCGTATTCGTTTTACAGCGTCTGCTAAAAAATGACTGCTGGGTGCGCCTTTCCAGGTATCGTCATTGCTGGGGAAGAATTGGCCAATGTCACCCAATGCAGCAGCACCGAGGAGTGCATCCACAACAGCATGGATCAGCGCATCGCCATCGGAATGTCCCACCGAGCCAAAAGATGAGGGTATCTCCACACCGCCGATGATAAGGGTTTCACCTGCAGCCAATGGGTGGAAATCATAGCCTATGCCTGTTCTGATCATGTATTATTCCTTGATCGTTCCCTGAGCCTGTCTTTGGTGAGCCTGTCGATTCCGTCGAAAGGCAACGGCTTCTGCTCGTTCCCAATCATCCATTGTTGTGATTTTAAAATTAGTCTCATTTCCTTTCACCAAGGTAACAGAAAATCCCATGGCTTCCATAAGAGTGGACTCATCGGTTCCTATCAAATTTTCTGAATAGGCACTGTCCAATGCCTGAATTAATTTTTCTTTATGAAAGGTTTGGGGTGTTTGCGCCAGCCATATTTTTTCACGATCTATGGTTTCTTTTACCAGACCATCCTCTACATATTTCACCGTATCCTTGCTAGGCAATGCCACTACAGCACCCTCTGCATTTTCACAGGCAGAAATTGAATTTTGGATCAGGTCTTTCGTAACGAACGGCCGTACAGCATCGTGGATGCATATCAATGTTGAATCCGGATCAGAAGCATCCACTCCATTTTTCACGGAGTCTTGCCGGCGAGCACCGCCAGTCACAACTTTCACCGATTTTCCGGCCGACATAGACACGGCATCCCGATGAATGGCTGCCACATCATTCCTGGGCACAACAATGATCACTTCATCAATAGCATCTGATTGCAGAAATGGCTTCAATGTATGAAAGAGCAGTGGACGGCCAGCCAGTAATTTGAATTGTTTTTCTTCGCCAAACCGTTCACCGGAACCGGCCGCGGGGATGATTGCCGACACTTTCATATTAAGGTTAAAGGTTGAGTTCTAATAATGACTGCAAAAAATAATTCCACTTATATCGTTTGTTGGACAAGATAACAATCAGTCATTTAGACGATACGTCGGCTGGCGGAGAGAAAGCCATACCTGCGCTTCGCTATGGCAGATAAAAACCTTCTGTGATTTAATCCAAATCATTCTTTCAGTGACAAGAATAGATTCATCGTCCCCGCCTGAACGACATAGTCGGGCAGGGTAAATCCCTCTGAATGACTTGGTAGTTTTTGGTGAGCGGTGGATGAAATAATCAGTCATTGCTTTTCCCACACTTTTATACTGTACCCATTAAATCTTAGCCATATCAAATGATGATCATGGCATCGCCATAACTCAAAAAGCGGTAATCGTTTTTCTTTGCTACATTATACACTTTCTTAATGAGTTTCCGACCTGCAAATGCGCTCACCATCATGAATAGTGTTGATTGCGGGGTGTGGAAATTGGTAATCATTTTATCCACCATTTTGAATTCGTAAGGTGGATAAATGAATTTATCTGTCCAACCCCGTTTTGGCGTTACCTGGAACCCGGAGATGGCTATGGTTTCCAATGCGCGAACGGTGGACGTTCCCACCGCAATGATCCTGCGGTGTCGTTTTCTGGCTTGATTGATCGCCATGGATGTTTTTGGGGACACTTCGAAATATTCCGAATCCATCTGGTGACGATTCAGGTCTTCCACCTGGACTGGACGAAATGTGCCAAGTCCAATATGGAGGGTGACTGTTTCGATCTTTACACCTTTGTCCTGCACTTTTTTTATAAGGCTATTTGTAAAATGAAGCCCAGCGGTCGGCGCAGCCACAGCGCCCCGTTCAGATGCATAAACTGTTTGGTACCGTTTTTTATCCTTGGCATCAGCGTCACGATCAATGTAGGGTGGCAGTGGAGATATGCCAATTCTGTTGATTATTTTGTGGAGATTATCGCCTTCGTATTCAAAGTGAACCACGCGACCACCGGAGACGGTGTTATCGATCACATCACACATGAGTCTTGGGGTAAACTTGAGTTTATTCCCGATGCGTACTTTCCGTGCAGGTTTTACCATCACTTCCCACAGATCATTCGCTAATTCACGAAGTAAAAAGACTTCCACTTTAGCTGCAGTCCGGTCTTTCGTGGCAAAAAGACGTGCCGGAAATACCTTTGTATTATTGAGCACCAGCAGATCATTTTTCCGCATGTAATCTGTAATATTCAGAAATTTCCTATGCTCGATCTTTCCCGTGTCGCGGTGCACGACCATTAACTTGGCGAAATCCCTTCGGATCTCCGGGTACTGAGCGATAAATTTTTTCGGAAGGCGATAATTAAAATCACCCAATTTATATTTTTTCTTTTTATCGATCATTCAAATAGCCTCGTTTGATCTTTTATCAATTCTTTGTTCAATAATT
This sequence comes from Fidelibacterota bacterium, assembly GCA_015658495.1. Taxonomy (GTDB): domain Bacteria; phylum Fidelibacterota; class Marinisomatia; order Marinisomatales; family UBA1611. The sequence continues at coordinate 3,234 of DQOT01000035.1, forward strand.
TATAAGCCGCTTCCTGTGCCATGCGGCCTCTTGATGTCCGGTGTAAAAACCCTTCCTTGATCAAAAACGGTTCATACACGTCTTCTATCGTAATGGGATCTTCTCCAATGGCAACAGCCAATGATTTTACACCCACAGGACCGCCATTGAATTTGTCAATTATCACTTCCAGTATCTTCCGGTCCATATCATCCAATCCAATATCATCGATGCCCAATTTTTCCAGGGATGCCTTGGCCACATCGATGTCAATCTTCCCGGAGGCTTTCACCTGTGCAAAATCCCGGGATCGTCTCAAGATACGATTAGCAATCCGGGGAGTTCCACGAGCACGGCGAGCCAATTCCATGGCACCTTCATCATCAATATCCACCTCCAATATTTCTGCAGACCGATTAATGATGTGAAACAAGTCTTCCGCCTCGTAATAATCCACGCGAAGCACCACGCCGAATCTGTCGCGTAAAGGCGATGTGAGATTGCCCAATCGAGTGGTGGCACCGATAAGAGTAAAGGGTTCAATGGTGAGTTGCACACTGCGGGCGCTGGGACCTTTATCGATCATAATATCGATGGAGAAATCTTCCATAGCTGAATACAAATATTCTTCTACGACTGCATTGAGGCGGTGAATCTCATCAATGAAGAACACATCCCGGTGACCCAAATTTGTGATTATTCCCGCCAAATCACCCGCCCGTTCCACCACAGGGCCCGAAGCCTGTTTAATATTGGATTTCAGTTCTTTGGAAACAATATTGGCGAGAGTGGTTTTTCCCAATCCCGGTGGACCGAAAAGAAGAACGTGGTCCAGGGCATCCCCGCGAG
>DQOT01000362.1 GCA_015658495.1 Fidelibacterota bacterium
GAATCAGACCATTGGTTTTTAAAATGTCGTTTGAAAATAATTCCGAAATTTCAATATTTAATGAAAGTGCTTCACTGACCATATTCCGAAGGATCCGTTGGTCCAACCCGGAAGATTTCAATTCCTGTGTCAGTGGATAAAGCGGTATCACTTTGCCTGTACTTACGGGATCATCATCCTTTTCCAGTTTGTCAAATTCCGGATGGGTAATGGTAAATCCACCGTAATAATCCACTTTGCCATGGATGGCTAATTTATCTCCGATCTTGAAAAGATTTTTTATATAGCGAACACCATTGAACCAGGTCAGGGTTAAAAGTCCGGTTTCATCACTGACAATCACCTGAAAGATTTTGCCGCGGCGTGTGAATTTTTCGCCAAATGTTTCCACTTTTCCAATGAGAGTAACCACATCACCCTTTGTGAAATTCCGGATAGGCGAGATGGTGGAGCGGTCTAAATGTCTTCTGGGGAAATAATATAAAAGATCGTGAATTGTGGAAATACCATGATCATTCAGGACAGTTTCACGGCGGGAGCCAACCCCCTTTAAATTTGAGATGGGAGTGGCAAGATCCAATGAGATTCCCCTTCAAGTGTCATGTCAAGTTTGTAGTGCGTAATAAATCGCAGGAATTTTTGTGAGTGACAAGGCGAATGTTTTTGGCATAGCAATAGCTATGGTAATGATATTCAACGAAGTTAATGACAAAAATAACCATACTTGGTTGCGTCAGTACAGGCTTGACACGACACTATGGTTATTTCCATTCCTTCCGGTAGGTATAGGTCACAGTCTTGGTCTCGCCAGACCCCAGGGAGAATGGGAATTGAATCGTGGAAGCATCTTTCTTTTGGTAATTGATGGATTCGTGCTTAATGATCCAATCACCGTTAATGTGTTCTATCAGTTGAATATTTATGGATTCTGTACGTGCATTGGTCACCTGAACTTCGATGACTGCTTCTTCGCTTTTCCGTTGGCGATCGTAATTCAAAACCCGGCGCTTCCCGATCACATCAAAAGCCCGGCCGGATATGAGCGTGGTAGATTGCCCTTTAGGCACCTGTCCTATATTATCTGCGCCAATGTATTCGAGTCCGCCTGATCGGGTATAAGAATACATCTCCACTTTTCCGCCCGGTAGCGAAATGCCCAATCCATTGGTCTCTGTATTTTCCATCACGAGCTGGACTTTCAACGGCTCTTCTTTTTGGCGGCGTTCAGAATTTTCAAACACATAAGTTTTGGTATAGCCAACATCCAAAGGACCATACATCCGAATTGTGATGTTTTCCTTGGCTTCCAAGTCATGGTTATCATTCAACGTATAAATATAATAATCACCCAGTTCATCTTTTCCCATCATTGGCATGGCATTTAAATCAGCAGCCCTGGCAACACGACTCATTCTTTCTGGCCTTGGAGGTCTTCCGCCCGGCTTATTTAAATGCCCCTCAACAAGTTGAAGTTTGGCACCCTCAAAGTCCATATCAGAATTATTGGAAATGACAGCCTCCGCAATTAGTTCTCCCTTTTCTTCATTCAGCATTTTCAGTCGATACACCGTAGACCAGGAAAAATTATTGGATTTATAAACCAGCTCTCCTTTTACAATCTTTTCTGAATCGGAATAAAGATCCCAGGAAAGAAATGGATTAAATGTCGGGGTGTCCAATTCTTCATTTTCACTTTTAAAGTATTCTAATTCATTTCGATTAAACGAAATAATCCCAGATGGATTAGAAATAGTTATTGATCCGCTACTGATTTCCAGGAGAATCCCTTTTGCCACTTTTCCATCTTTGGGTTTTACCTGGATTTCTTCCCCCCGGAGTTTTTTGAAATAATCGGTTCCGGTAAAAATATTGTCATTGAATCTTTGGGATATGATCGTGACACCTTCCAGATTTAAAAAAGGTGTATCTCGGTGAATGCCAATGGGCAAACTGTTCCAGGTCACATAGCTGTTTCCTGATGGGATGGCCCAGCCAACGGGCTGTTTTATCAGGGCAGTGCCATCTTTATAAATGGTCAAAGTAGCATCTTCAGATTGGCCAATCAACAGGGCTGTTATACAGAAAATTAAAATTCGATTCATTGTAACATCTCCAGGTTTGCAGTCACTTTTTCAAGCTCTTCAGTTAATCTATCCAAATTGGTTCGTTCCTTTGCCACCACGTGTTCTGGTGCTCGATTGATGAAATTTTCATTGGATAATTTACCATTGATTCCGGTGATCAACCGGTTGATCTCGCCAATCCGCTTTCCCATTCGTGATTTTTCCTGATTCAAATCTACTAATCCTTCCAGTAAAATGTACATCTCCATCCCACCCACAACTGCTGTGGCTGATTGTCCTGGTTTTTCAATGGATTCTCCCAATGTCATTTCGCCAATTCGCGCCAGGGATTTCAGTAACTCTCTATGATTTTCAAGAAATGATGCCTGATCGTCATCACACCGAACCACAAGATCTGGAAATTTCGATGGCGGCACATTCATCCGGCTACGGATACTTCGAATTGCCGTTACCACTTCCTGTAGAAGCACCATCTCTTTTTCTGCATTATCATTTAATGACTTAAAATCTCGTTCAGGCCATTGATCAACAATTAGATCCAAAGCATTCGCTGCTTTAAAATGTGACCATAAATCTTCTGTAATAAAAGGTGAGTAAGGATGAAGCAGGGCTAACACGGTACGGATACATTTCAGCGAAACAGTTCTGGCAATGTCTGCTTTCCCTTCATCATTACCATAGAATCTTGTCTTAGCGATCTCAACATACCAGTCACAGAAATCATTCCAGGTGAATTCGTATAATACTTTTGCCGCTTCGTTAAAATGAAATCGGTCTAATTGCCGATTATAATCATCGATAGTTTTTGAAAGTCGGCTCAAGATCCATTTATCGGATAGATCCAATTCTGCAGAATCAATATCCAGTTCATTATTCCAGTTTTCTGGGATATTCATCTGAATGAATCGACAAGCATTCCAGAGTTTGTTCATAAAATTTCGGCCGATCTCCAAACGATCTTTTGAAAACAATACATCCAATCCCTGGGGCGCCATAAGCATGATACCGAAGCGAACCGCATCGGTACCGTATTCATCAAAGAGATCAAATGGATCTGGGGAGTTCCCCAATGATTTACTCAATTTCCGTCCCGTCTCATCCCGCAGGATCGAGGGGAAATACACATCCTTGAACGGAAGATCATCCATGAATTCATATCCGGTCATAATCATTCGGGCCACCCAAAAAAATATAATATCGGGGCCCGTTACCACCACATCGGTAGGATAAAATTTATTTAGGTCATTTCCACCTTCCGGCCAGGAATGAACCCCCATGGGCCACAACCATGAACTTGCCCAGGTATCCAACACATCCGGATCACGATCCCAATTTTCCGGATCATTCGGCCCATCAACTGACACATGAATTTGGGTTGAATCTTCTTTGTGAATCCAAACCGGAATCTGGTGTCCCCACCACAATTGGCGACTGATACACCAATCCTTGATATTCTCCATCCAGTGGTTGTAAGTCTTTGTCCAATGGTCGGGATGAAACTTTATTTCTCCATTATTCACTGCATCCAAAGCTGGTTTTGCCAAGTCACTCATTTTCATGAACCATTGTTCTGACATGTAAGATTCAATGGGAACATGGCCTCGTTCGGAATAGCCAACCTTGTTTGTATAATCTTCTGTTTTTTCCAGTAATCCTTTAGATTTAAGATCATTGACCACGGCTTTCCGTGCATCTTCCCGCGATAAGCCAACATATTTGTTCGGTACATTGGAATTCAGCGATGCATCATCATTCATAATATTAATGAATTCCAAATCGTGGCGTTCACCCATGGCAAAATCGTTGGGATCGTGAGCCGGCGTAACCTTTACGCATCCTGTTCCAAATTCCGGGTCCACATAATCATCAGAAATAATGGGAATCTCACGTCCCACCAATGGAAGGGTCACCGTTTTTCCAATTAAATGCTGGAATCGTTCATCGTTGGGATGGATGGCAACTGCTGTATCACCCAGCATAGTTTCCGGTCGAGTTGTGGCCACAACCAAGTACTCATCAGATCCAATAATGGGATATCGGAAATGCCATAAATTTCCATTCACCTCCTGATGAATCACTTCTTCATCACTGATGGCAGATTTAGACACGGGACACCAATTCACAAGGCGATAGCCTTTATAAATAAATCCTTTTTCATAGAGTTGAACAAAAGCGGAAAGGACAGCCTTGGTGTAACCCTCATCCATGGTAAAGCGCTCCCTCTCCCAATCACAGGAGCAGCCCAGTTTTTTCAACTGCCGAATAATGATGCCGCCGTATTTTTGCTTCC
>DQOT01000366.1 GCA_015658495.1 Fidelibacterota bacterium
ACAGGTGTGGAATATCCTTATGAAAAATATGACCAGGTCATTATTGATGATTTCATGTTTGGCGGTATGGAAAATATTACATTGACGCATAACACCGACCGAACGATGTATGATGAATTTGCCGCTCCGGATGTGAGTAGCGATGGCTTGGTGGCTCATGAATTGGCCCATCAATGGTTTGGGGATATGCTTACCACCCGAAATTGGGCACATGCCTGGTTGAATGAAGGTTTTGCGACTTTTTTCTCTCGGAAATTCCGCGAATATAAGTTTGGGGCTGATGAAGGAGAATATATTCGATTTGGTGAAATAAATGGATATTTTAAGTCGAATAAGAAATGGAGACGGTCAACAGTTCAACATAATTTTTATGAATCTATGGATGTGTTTGATGGCCATATTTATGCAAAGGGAAGCCTCATTCTAAACATGTTGCAAGATTATTTAGGTGATGATGCTTTTTGGAGATTTATCCAACATTACACGAAAGAAAATCAATATAAGAATGTGGAAACACCAGATCTGAAAAAGGCTATTGAAGAATCTACCGGGCAAAATATGGATTGGTTTTTTAAACAATGGGTGTACGAATCTGGTTTCCCTGAATACGATGTAATATGGAGATACAATCAACGGAATAAGTCTGTCAAACTCACAGTAAAGCAAAAGCAAAACTTGGAGCAGACCAACATTTTCAAAATGCCAATTCAAATTCAGATTGATGAGAAACTCCATACGGTCTGGATTGAAGATGAAGAATTGGTGTATGAAGTACCTGCAGAAAAACGGCCTAAAATGGTTATATTCAATGCCGGCATGAGGATTCCGTGTAAATTGACCTTTACCAAATCTATTTCTGAGTGGATCCTGCAATTGGAGAATGGTCCGCACATATTAGATCGAATTGCTGCTGTCCAGGAATTAAGCACCAAAAAGGGTAGACGAAAGGTGGAGATTGCACTGCTCAACGCTGCCAAAAGTGATCTTTTTTGGGGCGTCCGAAAAGAAGCGGTGAATGCTTTCGCTAAATTGAAATCCAAGCAATATGCAAAAGATCTCATGGCCCTGGCGGAAGGACAGGATAATCGCGTGCGTCGTGTTATTTGGAATGCGCTGAAAAATTATAAGAATGATGAAACAGTCAGCGCATTTTTGCAGGATGTGATTTCAACAGATGAAAAATATTACAGCGTGGCTGATGCGTTTAAGGCCCTGGTCGTCGTGGATACGGCAGCGGCACGCCAAAAAGTAGATGCTTTATTAGACACAGATTCCCATACAGATGTTATCAGAAAATCGGCCATCACCTATTTTGGAAGTGTTGTGACAGATAAGAATTATGACCGCTTAAAAGAATTGGTCGCTTATGGCGGCACTACATGGGATGCTCGACCGGAAGCAGTGAAACAATTGGAAAAATATGTAAAAACAAAACCGAAAACCGTGGACCTTTTCGTGGATATGCTTCAGGATAATTCCCGGGACATTCGGCGGAATGCGGTTAGGGCTCTGAACAAACACGGGAAAAGAACCCACATCGGTGCCCTGGATGAAGTGTTAGCTATGGATCCCATCATCAGCAGGGATGTGCGGGCGGCGAAGAAAAATATCCTTCATCCACCAAAAAAATCTGCAAAGAAAGGTCCGGAAAAAGAATTGGAAGACGCAAACAAAAAACTGGACGATATTCGTAAATTGATCAAATAATGAGTCATCCATGGTCAGTTTGGCTGGAACCTTGCGAATCGGATAGAATCCAATTACAAAAATTGATCCGGGATTTTTGCGCTCGTTTTAATTCACCGGTTTTTGATCCACACCTTACTTTATTTGGAAGGGTAGCGAAAGATCCAGTTGCCACCTTTCCTTTTTTTGAAAACTTTGTAAAAGATTTCGGTCCTATTTCTTTAAATGTTCTTGGGATCAAAACAGGTGAACCTCCCTGGAAATCCCTTTATCTTCAAATAGGGAAAAATAATGAATTGGGTCAGGTACAAAAAGAATTTGATTATTATTTAAATGACTATCGCCATTATGAATTTGATCCCCATTTGAGCTTGGCTTATGGAGACCTTTCCATTAATGAATCTGAATTAGACCATATTTCTTTTCCTGAAACGATTACATTTTCTTCTGTAGCTTTCGTAGCAACTCCCGATGAAATAACCAATTGGAAAATGATAAACCAGTTTGGTTTGGGAGGAGTATCTCCATGAAAAACCCATATTTAGTTGTGATCGACGTCCAGGAAAAATTGTTTCCGTTCATGCATGAGAAAGAAACATTTCTGAAGAATCTTCAAATTCTGATCAAAGGTTTTCAATTGTTCAATCTCCCAATTCTCCTAACGGAACAAGTACCCGATAAACTCGGCCCCACCATTGAACCAATAAAATCATTATTAAGTGATATAAAGCCTATCATCAAATCGACTTTCTCTTGTGCAGGAGATCCTGGTTATTCTTGGCAAGCCGGTAGTCATTCCAGTTGTGATGGCGTCGTTCTTGCGGGGATTGAAACTCATGTATGTGTTTACCAGACGGAACGGGATTTGATTCGGCGTGGAGAGCATGTAGAGGTTGTAACCAATGCTGTATCATCTCGGGACCCAAATAATCATCGCATAGCCATGGATAGAATTAGGAATAACGGCGGATTTTTAACCACTGTTGAAATGGTGTTGTTCAATTTGCAGGAAAGTGCAGATGGAGACACTTTTCGAGAATTGATTAAATTGGTGAAATAATTTCTAATCTTTGGGGAAGTTTCAATCTTCCGCAAAGATTTTACATTTACAAAAAGTATCAAAATAATCGAGAAATTTCAGCCAAATAAAACACTTGGAACTTTTGTGGAAATTTATTGTATATTCGCCCAATGTGTAAAACAATCATATCAATAATCTCAATCCTGCTCGTGGGCATCATGACGGTTACCCCGCTGTTTTCTATGGAAAATTGGGCCATGCCCTGTTGTGAGCAGATTGAATTGTCCTGCTGTGAAAGAGACAAGCCCATGGATTGTCCCATGGAAATGGCCAATTGCGAAATGAGTACTTTTGTGCCGCTTATAGCTGCACCGTTAAATGAGATTGACGGGCAGACCCATATGGATATTTCTATGGTTGGACAAACACATTCCTTTTTTGAAAATGCGCCGAAACAATCCGTTAATCAAATTGAGCATTTTCAAAATCATCACCCGCCCAATTTTCATTTACCCCTCCTGATTTAAAAATCTCCTTTTTCTAAAACGGAAATTACCGTTGACAGGATCCGTGCATCTTGCATGAATCTTGGCGGCTATTATAGTCATTAATGAATTAAGGAGAATTATGAAATCGTTTCATAAATTAAAAATAAATTACACCATTGGACTTTTTGTTTTGGTCAATCTGATTTTTTCTCAGACCACTGACTCGAATGAAATACTGGATGGCTACATCCATGCAGGATTAGAGAATAATCCATCCATCAAACAAGCATTTAAGCAATGGAAAGCGGCTGAAGCAAAGGTTAGATATTCGAAAGGTTTACCTAATCCAACCATTAGTTTCGGATATTTTCTGGAAAGTGTGCAAACAGCTGCTGGTCCCCAGGAAACCAAAATCGGGATTATGCAAAAAATTCCCTGGTTTGGAAAACGAAAAGCAAATGGAAATGCGCAAACAGCTCGGGCAGAAATGGCATTTTCTCAATTAGAGAAAAAGCGATTGGCTATAACTCATGAAATCCGAAATGTTTGGTATGATCAATATTATTTGATGCGCATTACGGATTTAACGCAACAGAATTTTGAATTAATCCAAAACTGGGATTCTGTCATTCGTTCAAAATATATCACCTCCAGAACAGGGCACCCGGATCTCATCAAAACCCAGATTGAACTGATTCAGTTGGAAGATGAATTATTGTCATTGGAAAATCAAAAACGACCTTTATTGGAATCGTTTCGAAGTCTCATAAATGAACAGGATCTCTTGGAAATTAGTGTACCTGATTCATTATCATTCACATTGACAGAAATAAATAGAAACATACTTCTCGGTATGATTAAAGACTCAAACCCTGATTTAATGATGGCAACTGCTGAATTTGAGATGAGCAAAGCACGATTGAAAAGAGTAAAATTAAATCGAATGCCAGATTTTGGAGTTGGAATGGAAAAAATCGGAACCGGTGTAAAGCCTGAAAACAAATTCAGTGGTAAAGATCCTTTGGTGGCAAAAGTGTCCTTTGATATTCCACTCTGGTTTGGTAAAAATAAATCTGCCATTAAATCCGCCAATCTCAGTCTGGAATCAGTACAGCAAAAAAATATTTCAATACAAAATGAATTAGAAGCAAAATTGGAAAGGGTTCTATATGAATTAGAAGAATCCAACCGTCAG
>DQOT01000197.1 GCA_015658495.1 Fidelibacterota bacterium
AAAACCGGCGGCTTTTTTGAGAGCCTTCAAAGCAGGATATTTTTCGATACTTTATAATTTTATTGTCATGGGTTGGGTTATCAATGCCATGGCATCTGTTATGGCTGTCATGCTGAATATGGATAAATGGACTGCAGTTTGGCTATGTGTCATCATCGCGTTGGTCTATGCGATCCTTTCTGGATTCTGGGGTGTGGTTGTAACGGATCTTGTTCAATTCTGTATTGCCATGTTCAGCTCCATTGCCCTTGCTATTATTGCGTTAAATCATGTGGGCGGTATGGAACCACTCCTAGAAAAATTATCAGGATTATTGGGCTCCGATGCTGTTCATGAAAATACATTGAAATTTATACCGCCTGTGCCCGATGCGAGCATAACAACATCAACTTTTTGGGAATCGCCCTTTTCAAAATTTATGATCTTCATTTCAGTTATGTGGTGGAGTCATCATGGAACGGACGGCGGCGGATATATCATTCAGCGCATGTCATCAGCAAAAAATGAACGACACGCACTCTTGGCAACATTATGGTTTAATTTGGCTCATTATGCACTCCGTGTTTGGCCCTGGATCATTGTGGCCGTTGTATCCATTGTTATGTTCCCCTTCATCCCAGAATCTTATTCTGAACTGGGTGTAAAAGCGGGCTATCCATTGGTCATGAACACGTTGCTGGGGCCGGGAATGAAAGGCATCCTGATTGTATCTTTTTTGGCCGCATTCATGTCCACCATTGATACCCACCTTAACTGGGGCGCTTCCTATTTAATTAATGATGTTTATAAACGATTTTATAAACCCAATGAATCAGACACCCATTATGTATTCGTTGGGAAAATATTTACAGTAGTGCTTATGATACTTGCTGCCTTTACAGCCATGAAAATGCAAAGTATTTCCAAAGCATGGGAATTCATTTTCTCCATGGGAGCCGGGATAGGATTGGTGCTTATTCTCCGCTGGTTTTGGTGGCGTGTGAACGCCTGGAGTGAGATCACAGCCCTGGGCACATCTATTTTGGTTACAATCTCGTTGGAAATTCTGGCTTGGAGCCAAACTGTATCCGCAGGTAAAGTTTATGAATTATTTGGTTCAGCACCTGTCCTTTTTGGCATTTCATTGCAAGTTCATCATAAACTCATGATCATTGTACCGTTGGCGATTATTGCATGGGTCACAGCCACATTTTTAACAAAACCTGAACCAGTTGAAAAGCTCAAAGAATTTTATGATCGTGTTCAACCCGGCGGATGGTGGGAGCCGGTTATAGCAGGTTACACCCATACACTACAGCCTGTGAGCCATGGATTTTTTATGCAATGGATCGCCGGGATCCTTATGATCTATGGCTTCACATTCGGGATCGGGAATTTAATTTTCCAAAATTACAGTATGTCTGTACTTCTATTTGGCTGTGCAGGGATTGGCTCTTACCTGGTATGGAACAGAAGTTTATCAAAATTGAATTAACCACGAAGGCACGAAGTTAATTTTATTTCTTTGTGTCTTCGTGGTAAGAAAATATGTCAGAACCAAGACGAATATATTCCATTGATATTTTTCGGGGCATGACCATCGCCCTCATGATTCTCGTGAATAATCCCGGGAGTTGGGGACACGTATATGCTCCCCTGCTGCACGCCAAATGGCACGGGTGTACCCTGACCGATCTGGTATTTCCATTTTTTCTTTTTCTCGTGGGTGCATCCATGCGCTTCGCATTTGTGAAATGGCATTATTATCCTTCCCCGAAATTTTATAAACACATTTTTTGGCGATCCTTTTCCATCTTCATGGCGGGCTGGCTCATTCATGCCTACCCTTTTATTCAACAGGATTGGGATTGGTCTTCTTTCCGTTATATGGGTGTTCTCCAACGGATCGCCATCGCTTATGGCATTAGTGCCCTGCTCATTATTCGTTATGATTTCAAACAACTTTTACCCATCCTCACGGGTATCCTTGTTTTTTACTGGGGATTACTTTGGATGGGTGGAACAGGCGATCCTTACGGACTTGAAGGAAATTTGGTTCGTAAAGTGGATATTTGGCTCTTTGGAGAAAATCATCTTTATGGTGGATTCGGGATGCCTTTTGACCCGGAAGGACTGTTGAGCACCTTACCCAGTATTGGAACCGTTTTGATTGGCTACCTCATGGGCGGCATGCTCCACACCACCAAGAATTATACCGATTGTACAAAACGCATGGCCATCTTCGGTGCCGGACTTGTTGTCGTTGGATGGATCTGGGGATTCATTTTCCCCATCAATAAAGCGATCTGGACCAGTTCTTATGTATTATTTACAGGCGGCATTGCCGCTTTGATACTATCGGGGCTCACCTATCTGATTGATATCAAATTGTGGAAAAAACCATTCTGGGTTTTTGAAGTTTTTGGGACCAATTCCATTTTTCTATTTGTATCGTCTGGATTCTGGACAAAAACAATTCTGGCTGTTAAAATGAATTTTGATGGGAAATCTGTCAGCACCTACAGTTATTTATATAAAACCATTTTTGTCCCTTTTGCTGGTGATTTGAATGGCTCACTCCTTTTTGCCCTGACCCATGTTTTAGGATTTTGGTTAGTACTTTATTGGATGTATCGGAAAAATATTCAGATCAAATTGTAGAATGAAATATTTTTTCTCATTCATTTTATTCATCGGATTTCCGTTCTCTCAAGATTCTCCCTATGTTGTTGTTTTAGGCATCGCCCAGGATGGTGGTTCACCCCATGCGGGATGTGAAAAAAGGTGCTGTAAGGAACTTTGGACAAATGGTGACAAAGAAAAAGTCTCCTGTATCGGTATTGTGGATCCAAGATCTGGAAAAAGTTGGATGATTGATGCCACACCGGATTTCCCGGAACAATATCGAATTCTTACCAAAGAGCATGATTCAGAATTGGCTGGAATTTTTCTCACCCATGCCCACATGGGACATTATACAGGTCTCCTTCATTTGGGGCGGGAAGTAATGGGTGCCAAAGATGTTCCGGTTTTTGCTATGCCCGAAATGAAAAAATTCCTGGAATCGAATGGACCATGGAATCAATTGGTTCAATTAAACAATATAGAGATCCAACCCATGAAGAATGATAAAGAGATCAAATTGGCGAATGGATTAATAATAGAGCCATTTCTGGTTCCCCATCGAGATGAATATTCTGAAACGGTGGGCTACAAAATTATGGGATTAAAACAATCGGTATTATTTATCCCCGATATTGATAAGTGGGAAAAATGGGATCAGGAAATTTTTGAAGTGATCCAACACATAGATATTGCATTACTGGATGGTACATTTTACTCACAGGATGAATTGCCTAATCGGGACATGGGTGAAATTCCCCATCCGTTTATTGTGGAATCCATGGAGGCATTGTATAACTTGAATTCGTCCAATCGAAATAAGGTTCATTTCATCCATTTTAATCATTCCAATCCGGCTATAAGGAATGGTGCCGCTTCAAATTTAATTCGTTCGAACCGCTTTGATGTTGCACGGGAGGGAATGATTTTTCCATTATAAAATGTCATCGCGAGAAATCTATTTATGCTAATGTGGCGTCGATCTCGCCCAATAAAACGAAATTGCCACGCTACCTGCCACCCCTTCCGCTAGTCGGGAGCAGGTTGGCACTCGCAATGACAATTATTTTTTTTAACCTCAATAAATCTTTGATAAGTTTTAAACTTCCACAAGGTTAACTTTATAAAAATGAAAAAAGTATTAATTACAGGCGCATCCTCCGGAATCGGAAAAGCATTAGCATTGGCTTATGCAAAAAAAGGCTTCACTATTGGGCTCACAGCCCGAAGGGAAGATATCCTACATGAAGTGGCACAAGAATGCAAAAATCTAGGCGGTACACCCTTCGTCTATAAATTGGATGTACAGGATGCGGAAAAATGTAAATCGGTTGCGGAACAATTCATGAAGGATGCTGGCGGAATTGATATCGCTATCGCCAATGCAGGTATTGGTGGCGATGATGGCCTTTATACAGGATCAAGTGAACAAATTAATTCGATTCTAAATACAAATATTTTGGGTGTTACAAATACCTTGATGCCATTTATTCCAAACATGAAAGAGCAACACAGTGGTGCCTTGGTTTGCATCAGTTCCGTCGCCAGTTTCATGCCCCTACCCTATCATGGCGGCTATTCTGCATCCAAAATTGCCATTCGAATGATCTTTGATTCCTGGCGGCCCACACTCCAGAAATACACTATTAAAGCAGTATCCATTTGTCCGGGATTTGTGGACACACCCATCGTAAAAGGTCCCGCCAGGCGATTTCCTATGAAATCAGCTGAAGATGCTGCTGAACGGTTTGTGAAGGTGATCGATTTGGGATACTCCACCTACATTTATCCCTGGCCTTACCATATTTTGATATGGATTGTTCGGCTCATACCGGAACGATTTTATAATTGGTTGATTAAAAAAATGTTTGGGAAGCCAATTACCTAAAAATTAAAAATAGTTTCGGGTGTCGGCATGCGCCTAATTCCATTATAGGTCAAACTGCCAAAGTATAAAAAGCCCTTATGGGTTTCCACGCTGGTAATGGGTGAATAGGATTCCGGGGATGGGTCATGCAAATTATAAATTACTTTCCCATTCAGTCCCGTACCCATTACAGGACAAACTATTGGTGTTGTTCTCGTGGGTGGACTACTGGGCGCACGTCGCGGTGCCATGGCCTTGTTGGCTTATCTTATGGAAGGTGCGATGGGACTCCCCGTTTTTGCCCAAATGAAAGCAGGGGCTCATGTGTTGGTGGGACCCA
>DQOT01000027.1 GCA_015658495.1 Fidelibacterota bacterium
CACAAAAGAAAAAATCCTGGCGGTGCGATTCGTACCCATGGTGAAAGAATAATTTTAACTTTTATTTCAATTTCACATCGGAATAAGCATGAATAGAATGTGGATTCTTCTTTTGCCAGTGCTTTGTTTTTCAAAAAACCTGACCCTGGAAAACCGTTTCAATCCCCCGGCCCGGGAACTCCTGGATGTGGAAATAATTGGCGACATTATGATTATTCCCGGGAATCTGGACGGCTATGATTTTTACGATATTTCTGATCCCACCTATCCGGTTCATTTATCCAATATTGAAGTACCCATGGGAAACCGGGCCCAGCCGGGACTTTGGGTTTCCGCAACAGATAGCGTTGCGTATTTTTCCAGCCGAACCCGAGGCGGCGGTTCAGCTATTGTTAATTTTAGTGATCCTTCCAATCCAAGCCATGTGGGATCTTTGTCATTTACCGGATCAGGTGTAAATAGTCCATCTCTGGAAGGATCGGATATTTTTGGCGATAGGCTGGCTGTTGCCTGCCATGAAGACGGTGTCATTCTATTTGATATCGAAGATCCGTTAAATCCTGAACTAAATTACATTCGGATATGTGAAAATGCCTGGACGGTTGCTTTTATTGATTCATATCATATTGCTATTGGCAATGGAGAATATGGTGTAATCCTGGAAGAAATAAGCTGTTTATTGGATTCGTGTGATGGTTCATCCTTTATGACGAATGGTGCGGTGAAGGATATTGCAATACAGGACAGTTTGCTTTTTATCGCGGAAGGATCAGCCGGTGTTTCCGTTTATAATATTTCCGATATTAATAATCCTATATTTCTTGATTCGTATGATACTCCCGGACTCGCCAATAAAATTGCGTTGTTTGATAGTAATAAAGTCGCCGTGGCTGATTGGTTGGATGTGAAGATCCTGAAATGGACGGGAGAAGAACTTCAGTTAGTTGGCTATAAAGCAACGGGAAAACGAACCATGGCCATCGGCGCTAGGGACTACGTGATCTTTTCCGCTGAATGGCAACATTTACAGACATTCACCTTTGGGGAAATAGTAGATGCGGATTTGGATATTAGTTCATGGGATATTTCTTTTTCGGCGTTAGAGATTGGTGAAAGTGATACAATTGATCTATTGGTGGAAAATAACGGTCAATATCCTTTAGGCATGACACCACCTTCTATTACACATGCCGATTTTTCTGCTACCAATTTCCCGGAATACATGGAACCGGGAGATTCAGCAACAGCCCAGATCATTTATACACGATCCAACCAAAATGCATCTGGCGTGATGCAGATCACATCCAATGATCCCGATGAAGCAGAGATTCAAGTGCTATTGTTGGGGAATTATGAAGGTGGAATCGTTGGCATCGAAGCACCGGATTTTACTTTACCCATTGTTGCCAACGGAACAGGCAATTTTACACTAAGCGATCATTTAGGGCAAATTGTTGTCCTTGCTTTTTTCGCACCGGGATGACCCGTTTGCAGTCCGGAGTTGTCGGACTTTGAAACAGCCATTTGGCAAACATTTCCCCAAGATAGTGTATTGGTTCTTGGGATCACATCTGTTAACCAAAATCAGATCGCCCAATTTGTATCAGAAACAGGCATCACCTATCCTATTATCCAGGATGAATCCACCGGTGGCGGACCCGGTGGTTTTGGCGGCGTGACTTATGATGAATATTACATCCCCAACCAAGGCTCACCTTATCCCCGGGATTTCATTGTGGATCAAAACGGGATCCTGGTGTATGCCAATAACGAAATTGACACAGAATACATGATCTATATTCTCGAGGTATTGTTGGCAGGAGAAGAACTGGTGGTAGATAATCCTGTAGCAGTTCCATTTCAATTTGAATTATTTCCCGCTTACCCAAATCCATTCAATCCAAGCACCACGATCCGGTTTAATTTTGGTGTAGGGGACGCAATAATGCGTCCCCTAACGTTAACCGTTTACGATTTAACCGGCCGTGTGGTGGATGAATTGGTGAGTGGTGAGTTGGGAACTGGGGAGCATGAAATTGTTTGGGGTGCGGCAGGGCAATCTAGTGGGATTTATTTCGCAAGGCTCCAATCCGGATCCAAGGTGCAATCCCAGAAACTGATCCTCATAAAGTAAACGGGTCATTCAGATGAGTCTGTTGAATAGCAGGCGAAGAAGAATCTTCATTTATTGGATTCTGTTCAAAGAAAATTCTTCACTCATCGCTTAATAGCTAATCCATCTGGATAATATTTTATATTATATTAGCATAAGAGAATAAGGAGTTTTTACCATAAATAAGTTCATTCCCATTAATTCATTATTTGTACTTCTCACTCTACCGGGGCTTAGCGCTCAAGAGCTTGCTTCACTGGAACATGACACGTATTCCGGGCTCTATAACTCTACTGTCCAGGTGGACTCTGACACCTACGCTATTGCGCACCAAGGGCAAGGTCAGGATGGGTGGATCGAAACCTTTACCGTTTCAGCCGATGGGACTTCCATTACAGAAGTTGCTAGACTGGAGTATGATGAGAATAAATCAAAATGGAGTTCATTAGTCCAGGTGGATTCTGATACCTACGCTCTCGCGTATGGAAATAATAATGGTGCCCAGATATGTGCGCTTACCATCTCAGCTGATGGGAGTACTATTACATTAGCTCAAACACTGTTGCATGATAGTGACGCGAGTCAAGAAGTTAAAAATTCTATTGTTAAAGTAGACTCTGATACGTATGCGCTCGCTTATGTAGGATCTGGTTCCGATGGGTTTATCACAACCTTTACCATCTCAGCCGATGGATCTACGATTACCGAAGTCGCTTCACTGGAGCATGATACTCAGGATGGGGATTGGAACTCTCTCGTTCAGGTGGATTCTGATACCTACGCGCTCGCTTATTCAGGATCTGGTAACGATGGGTATATCACAACCTTTACCATCACATCCGATGGGGCTACCATTACAGAAGTCGCTTCACTGGAGCATGATACGGATACCGGAAAATATAACTCTCTCATTCAGGTGGATTCAGATACCTACGCCCTCGCTTATTCAGGATCTGGTGACGATGGGTATATCACAACCTTTACCATCTCATCCGATGGGGCTACCATTACAGAAGTCGCTTCACAGGAGCATGATACGGATAACGGCACGTGGAACTCTCTCGTTCAGGTGGATTCTGATACCTACGCCCTCACTTATGCAGGTACTGATAACGATGGGTATATCACAACCTTTACCATCTCCGCGGATGGATCTACCATTACAGAAGTGGCTTCATTTGAACATGATGCGGGTAATGGAGAAGGTAACTCTATTGTTCAGTTGGATGCTGATACCTACGTTCTCGGGTATGAGGGACCTGGTTCCGATGGGTATATCAAAACGTTCACCATACAATCGGATGGGTCGATGGGCTCAACAGTTATTTCCGGCAATGCCGGTTTCAGGATGATGAGCAGTCCTTTAGCGGGTCAGATCTACAGTGATCTATTAGATGAACTTTGGACCCAGGGAATGACCGGTGCTGATGTAACCGATGGGACTGCCAATGTCTGGACCCTAAGTACATCTGGAAGTCAAAGCTCATCAAGCTGGACCGCCTTGAGTGATATATCAGGTAGTGGTGCAAGTTTGACTGCAGGGGCAGGCTTTCTGGTATACGTATTTTCCGATACGGATTTTGATGGTGACGATGATCTGCCGGTTACCTTGAGCATATCGGGTACCTATAACAGTTCCAGTGCTACTTACGGCAGTGTTCCAGATGGCAATTATGCGCTTGCAGGGAATCCTTTTCCATATACGATTGACTGGGACAACGTCACTAAATCGAATGTAACTACTGCATACGTTTGGGATGATGCCGGCAGTGGATATAAATCCTGGAATGGTAGTTCGGGAAGTTTAACGAATGGATTGATCGCTCCTCTTCAGGGGTTTTTATTCCTGGCAAGTGGCGGCACAGGATCCATTACCATTGATGTCGCGGATAAATCCAGTTCGTCAGGAACCTTTTACAGAATATTAGATGAAGGCAGTACGGGAAGCATAACCTTTAATATTGTATCCGGAGATTACATGGATCAGACCTTTGTTTCTTTCATGAATAATGGTGAGTCCGGATTGGATATTGCAGATGGCTATAAGCTCATGCCCCTGTCTGCCAGTGCAAGAGTGGTTGGGTTGAGTTATACGGAAGAGACAGGCCTGGATATCCATAATCTTCCCTTTGAGTATGATGGAATTATTTCACTGCCATTGGATGTACTGCTTCTTGCCATGGATGGATACAATTTTATGACGGAAGCAGGAGACGCAACCCTGTCTTGGGAACTGGATCAATTACCCAACCATATTGAACTTTCTCTCACAGATCTTATTACGGGAATTGAGATTGATCTTTCCGCTCAAGATGAATACAGTTTTACCACAGAACCGAAAGGCAGTTTTAGTGCGGTCCCTGATGGTCCCATTGGACCTTACCCGCTTGTAGGAGAACCACGGTTTACACTGCATGTGACTTATGATGCATTGGGGAATAATCAACAAGGAACACTACCGATAGACTTTGCATTGCATCCTATTTATCCTAATCCGTTTAATCCTAGCACGACCATAAGATTTGATATTCCAAATTCGTTAGAAATCATGCAGCCAACATCTTTATTGGTTTACGACGTAAGCGGACGCTATCTCCTGACTCTCTTGGATCAACCCATGAAACCGGGATATCATGAGATTACCTGGAACCCGAATGGTTTCTCATCAGGTGTATATCTGGTTAAACTGAAGACAGGCACTCAAACTTCCACCCAGAAAGTCACATACGTCAAGTAGGAAGAAGAAATGAAAACAAGATTAAACACTTTATTGATTACACTCATTTCAATCACCTCATGGCTAGTAGCACAAGGGATTGGTTTTCCGGATCCACCTTCCCAAGCGCCCATTGGAGGGCTTGAACTCTTGATCGGGGCCGGTGGCGCAATGGCATGGAAGAAGCTAAGAGGTCGGAAAAAATAATCCATGAAAAAATGGATGATTATCCTTGTCTTGTTATTTTCAGGTCTCTATGCAAAGGACACTTGGTATGAAGGTAATCTGAAGGGGATTGAAGAACTGAATCTTGAATTCAATCTTAAAGGGTTAGAAGATGCTGTCTGGGAAAATCGTGTCGTAAGCTTCATCGAACTTCGGTTCCTGGAATATGATATCCGGATGGTGGAAGACCAAATGCCGAAATTAGTTGTGGATATCCATCTTATTGATTCCCGGGTAGAGGAGGTTTCTTCCTTTCTCGTTTTATATTCTGTTTATAATTATTCCATATCCGAGCCTATGTATTACAAGTCTTTGGCTGATACACTTATCACAAAACAATTCATGACCAGTAAGATCTTCTCTCATGAGATCATGGGACAAACCACCAGCCAAAACCTTTATCGGGATGTTGAAAAAGCAATCAATCAATTGATCTCATTTTTCATCGATCAGTGGTATACAGACAATCCCATGAAACAATTTTAACCTTTTCCGTTATTAACCGCACCCTTTGACAATTTACAAGAGTGATGTAAGTTTTCGGGAAGAGCGGAAAACAAACCTTCACTTTCAATGATGTCCATAATCCGAGGTATAATCATAATTCATCTTGTGAGTCTCTGTCTTGCTGCGGAGATTACAAAATCCGTTTCTCTTAAAACAGGAAATCAACTTGCTGTTCTTGAGTTCGAAGGATGGGCTGTATCCGAGCCGCTTACAGAATTTATTACAGAGGAAGTTCGTGAAACAGTCCGTGATTTGAAAATATTCCAGGTCCAGGATCGTGGCATCACCAATCAATTAAAAATTTTCAAACCCAGGAAAAAGGATTATTGGGCCTGTTGGAGCGAAGAATGTGCCATTGACCTTGGCAGGCACTTAGGCGTGAATTACGTGATTGCAGGCAATATCCAGAAAAAGGGGGATGATGAATTTCTCATCAAGGGTCGAGTATTTTCCGTAGATATGGAAACCCTGCTCAATGAATTTGCTATGAGCAGTTCCGGGATCACGGACAGCCTTTTGCTGGAAATGAAAAAAATAGCATATAATGTGAGCGGACTTCCCGTCCCGGACACGTTGTCCGTGGGTACCGATATGTCTCAAGTTGCCACAACGGAAGATATAAAACGAAAACGGCAATGGATCCAACTCCCGCCCATTCCCAGCAAGATTAAAGCACTCATGATGTCCACAGCACTCCCGGGAAGTGGCCAAATTTGGGCAGAAAGAAAATATCCCGGTTACGGTTTCATGGGCTTAGAAGCCACCTTAGGTATGGCTGCTTTTATCGCTTACTACCAATATGACAAGGCCTGGGGTGGTTTTCAGGAGACCTATATTGCATATCAAAGTGAGACTGATCCCCACGAATTGATGGAATTGCGTCCCCAGATAATCCAATATGCTGCAGATAGCAGGAAATATAATGCGTTGATAAAAAATATCCGCAGTGTGGGATTTTCTATCTGGGCGGTGAATATGGTTCATGCCTATCTTGTAGCACCCAATGATGATTTTTTTGACGGGGAATATTTTTTCGATCTAGAGTACAAACCCGATGTTAACCAGGTTCAATTCAATATTAATTTTTAAAATCGTTAGATTTTGCGTACCGTTCCTGATCCTTGGATCCGTTATATTTTTTTCCTGTGAAGAAGCCAAATATGAATTGGATAATCCTAACGACCCGGAAAATATGGATCTGGACCCCCCGGCCCTTTTTTTTCATCCCCCAGAGATCAATACCACCATGGATTCATCCTTTTCGGTGGAACTTTATGGATTAAAATTAAAACCAGCTGCCGCTGCCCATTTGGATGTCCGGTATGATTGGGGCAGCGTTCAAATTGATTCCGTTGTTGCTGATACTTTTTTTCAGAGTGAGAATGATCCTGTTCAAATTGTAATTGACGAGCAAGGCATACTTGACATTTTTATTTATTTATTGCCAGATACAGAATCAGACGAGAATGAAGGCGGAACGTGGCCCCTGGCAACAATTTACATGCATCCCGTTTCCACGGGTGAATCGGAACTCCTGTTTGGTGAAAATACCAGACTTCGGGATGCCAATAATGATTCAGTCAGAATAAAAAGTTTTGGATCGTGTTTTATCAATGTGGAATAAATTATCTCCATCTCCCCGATTCCGTGTCCTTACCATAATCCTAATCCTTAGTCCCAGGTGGGCATTCTCTCAAGAAAATAACAGTTATTTTTTTATCCCTGATGGTGACTTTGTAGAATGCA
>DQOT01000114.1 GCA_015658495.1 Fidelibacterota bacterium
ATTTTACAACATGCTTGGAAAGTTCGCCGCAGTCATAGGACCGGTGCTAATGGGCTCGGTAACCTTGGTCACAGGAAGTGTTCGTTTCGGGATATTATCCATATTGATCCTGTTTATTTTAGGTGCAATCCTTCTCAGTAAAGTGGATTTTGAAACCGGCCAGAAATTAGCCGCAGATTACGGAAAAAATTAATTGATAAAAATATTGATTTAAAAAAGGGTTGTGATTTAACTTTAGTTAGGACTTAGCCCCGTTGATGTGGCGTGCTCTTCAGGGAAAATAGTTTTTTCCGAGGGTTTTTTAACGGGGCTTTTTCTATGGGTAACATTTAAGAAAACATTCTTTTTCCGTTGATGACTTTTTCATCATTGACAATCGTTTCATCCTAAATTCATCAAAGATTATTTTTCAAATTCATATGATTTCACGCTACTCTCAACTCGTTATGCCCCAGGATGCCAATGTGGTGGGTACCTTATTCGGTGGACAAATGGTTTCTTGGATGGACATTGCAGCCGCAAAAGCAGCCTTTAGGTTTTTGAAAGGCACGGAAGCAGATGTTGCTGTAACCCGTGCTATAGATTCTATAGAGTTTACTAAACCAGTCCATGTAGGGAATTGGGTGAATTTTGAATCAAGAATAATTAAAACCGGGAATTCATCAATCGTGATCCAGGTTGATGCATTTAAAGAGAGTCATGAAGAAGATGGCATACTAGCCTGCACAGCAATATTCACCATGGTATCTGTCAAAAAGAGTTCGGATGGCTTCTACCAGAAAATCAATCATGGAAAATCAATTTAAAATAAGAAAAAAAATGCCCAACGTATTCCCTCCTTCAGAATCAACATCCAATAGAGCACATGTGGCTTCCATGGAATCATATCAAAATAGATACGAAGATTCAATTTCTGATCCAGAAGGATTTTGGGCAGAGATCGCTGAAAGATTAGATTGGATGGAGCCCTGGACGACTATTCGAAAATTTGATTTTGTTAAAGGAGAAATCGAATGGTTCAGCGGTGGAAAGCTTAACGCTTCTTATAATTGCATTGATCGACATATTAAAAATGGATATGGAAATGAAACGGCCATTATCTGGGAAGGGAATGATCCAAATCAATCAAGAAAATTCACGTATAATGATCTTTTAAAAGAAGTCTCTTACTTTGCAAATGCTCTTAAAGAATTGGGAGTAGAAAAAGGGGATCGTGTTTGTATTTATATGCAAATGGTACCGGAACTGGCCTTCGCTGTTTTGGCTTGCGCCCGGATCGGTGCGGTCCATTCGGTGGTTTTTGGTGCTTTTTCCAGTGATTCACTTCGAGATCGGATTAATGATTCTGAATGTAAAATTTTAGTGACACAGGACACAGGCGTCCGCGGGACAAAACAAAATATTCCCATGAAAACGAATGCGGATAATGCTTTAAAAAATACACCATCCATCGAACATGTTATTGTAGTTCGACGGACGGGAGAACCTGTGAATATGGATATAGAACGAGATCTCTGGTGGCATGAAGCAATTTCCGGTGTGGATGCGAAGTGTGAACCGGAAGTGATGGATGCGGAAGACCCCTTATTTATTCTTTATACGTCCGGTTCTACTGGAACACCGAAAGGTGTACTCCATACAACAGGCGGCTATTTGACCTATGTAGCTTTTACACATGAAATGGTATTCGATTACAAACCCGGTGACATTTACTGGTGCACTGCGGATCTGGGTTGGATCACCGGACATTCCTATATCGTTTATGGCCCCTTGGCAAATCGTGCCACCACGGTGATGTTTGAAGGTGTCCCTAATTTCCCCGATTATGGACGATTTTGGGATGTGGTTGACAAGCATAAAGTAAACCAGTTTTATACAGCGCCAACGGCACTCAGAGCCCTGATGAAAGAAGGGAATGATTGGGTGACATCTCGAGATTTATCTTCTTTGCGATTGCTTGGAACCGTAGGGGAACCGATCAAGGAACCGGAATGGAATTGGTATCACGATATTGTGGGCAAAGGGAAATGTCCCATTGTGGATACGTGGTGGCAAACTGAGACAGGTGGAATTCTTATTACACCGCTTCCCGGCGCAACCCCAACAAAACCGGGATCAGCTACATTTCCGTTCTTCGGAATCGAGCCTGTTTTACTCACGGAAGAAGGACAAGAAATTGAAGGGCATGATGTATCTGGACTTTTGGTGATCAAATCATCTTGGCCGGGGCAAATGCGAACTATTTATGGCGATCAAGATCGCTTTATTGAAACATATTTTAAACAATTCCCCGGATACTATTTTACCGGAGACGGCGCCAAAAGGGATGAGGATGGCTATTACTGGATCACGGGCCGAGTGGATGATGTGTTGAATGTTTCTGGCCACCGGATCGGTACTGCAGAAGTGGAAGGCGCGATTGGTAAAGCGAACGGTGTGGCTGAAGCGGCTGTGGTGGGTTATCCTCATGAGATTAAAGGTCAGGGGATCTATGCCTTTGTAACCCTCATGACCGGTGTGGAAGCATCCGATGAAATTTATGATGGTATTCGTGCTTCGGTAACCAAGGAGATCGGGCCTCACGCAAAACCGGATGAGATTCAATTCACCCCGGCGTTACCGAAAACACGCTCCGGGAAAATCATGCGCCGAATCTTAAGAAAGATCGCTG
>DQOT01000095.1 GCA_015658495.1 Fidelibacterota bacterium
CAGTTGTGTCTGAAGTAAGATTCACATCTAATAATTCAAATCTAAATTCTCCCATACTTTCCTTTGTAGGATAGGATATTTTATATTTTTCCAAGGCGTTTTCCCATCCATATTCTGTTCCATTTACCCAAGAAAACTCAAACTTTTCGGAATTCCAATATCCGAGCATGAATCCATCAATATCTCCATTGTTCCAACATATTTGTTGAGTGGCTAACACCTTTTCTATTGCATCAATTTCGCTAATATTTGATTGTGGTGATTTGGCACAAGAATTGAAAATAAATAATAATAATGATATATACCTAACCATATCCAAATCTACCCATCATTCAACAAACAAAAAACCCCACGAATGTGAGGTTCAAATAATATAAAGGAATTTATATTCTTTCAATACTAATACATTTTTCTGACCATCTATCCTTCTTCACCCTTTTAAAAACAAAATAATCAATTGTACGCTTAGCTTTAGCCTCTATTTTTTCAGTATCAAACTGTCGGCTATTGGGTTCCATAATCAATACAAACGTATCGAATGGTCTTGAAGCATATTGTGATATGCTTGCCATAGCTGATAAAGAAAAACTTATTTTCGATATTGCCAAGGATTCTGGTGGTATTAAACCTTCCACTTTACAGGACAGACTAAAAGGGAAACGAATGGAATATGACGCATTTACAGGGGCTCTCATTCAACTTGCTGATAAACACAAGATCCATATCCCCATCAACAGATCTATTCATGATCAATTGAAGCAATTGGATAATAGGTTTATTATTCCGGGTCATGTTAGTTAAACTTTGCAACTGATCTATGCCAAAATTTTTAGTTCATATCAACGGTGAGAAAAAACAGGTTGAGACCGCTGGCAGTACACCCTTGCTCTGGGTCTTGCGGGATGAACTAAAACTCACGGGGACAAAATACGGCTGCGGACGGGGATTCTGCGGGGCTTGCACCGTTCACCTGGATGGAGAAGAAACCCGGTCCTGCATAACCGCTATTGAAGATGCGCAAGACAGCGAGATCACCACCATTGAAGGCTTATCCCAAAATTCCGATCACCCAGTTCAAAAAGCTTGGATAGCAGAGGATGTTCCCCAATGCGGCTATTGCCAGTCGGGACAGATCATGACGGCAGCGGCCTTTCTAACCCGTAACAGCCATCCGGACAGGGAAGATATCAATATTGCCATGAAAATGAATATCTGTCGTTGCGGAACCTACTCGCGCATCCGGAAAGCCATTATACGGGCTGCGGAGGAAATAAACCATGGCTGAAAAAACAGTTATCAATCGCCGGGATTTTCTTAAAGTGGTCTCCGCTACCGGTGCGGGGCTGATTATTGGATTTCATTTACCCTTTAAAAATAAGCTGCGAGCCGCCACACTTCAAGCAGCGATTCAATTCAAACCCAATGCCTGGATAACGGTTCACCCTGATAACATGGTAACCATCGCAGTAGCCGAGTCAGAAATGGGCCAAGGCGTTTGGACATCCTTGCCTATGATCATCGCTGAGGAAATGGAGTTAGATTGGTCAAAGATCCAAGTTATTCAGGCTCCCGTTGATAAAGATCGATTTGGCAAACAAGGAACTGGCGGTAGCGCTTCGGTAAGATCTTCATGGGAAAAATTGAGGAAAGCGGGTGCAGTAGCTAAAGAAATGCTCTTAACGGCAGCAGCCCGGGAGTGGTCTGTTCCCAGGGGGGATTGCTATGGGGAAAATGGTTTTATCCTGAATCGCACCAGCGGTAAAAAACTAAGCTATGGAGACTTGGCTGAAAAAGCAGCAATCCTGGATATTCCTAAAAATGTTTCACTGAAAAAAGCCGCCGATTTTAATATTATTGGTAAAGATATTCCCAGAACTGATACGCCGCTGAAAGTCAATGGTACAGCCCAATTTGCCATGGATGTTGATTTACCAAATATCGTCTATGCTTTTATCATTCGCTGTCCCATCTTTGGAGGAAAATTGAAAACGGTGAACGATGCCAAAGCCAAGCAGATCAATGGTGTACTCGAAATATTTGAAGTAGAAAATGGTATAGCAGTTGTGGGGTCTTCCACCTGGGCTGCTATTCAGGGACGAAAGGCACTGAATATCACTTGGGATAAAGGCCCCAATGCAGATTTAGATAGTAAATCCATAGCTAAGTATTTCAAAAAGCGGGGCAGTAAAAGAGGAGCCGTAGGAAGAAATGATGGTAATGCCAAAAAAGCATTAAAGAAAACGAAAAAAACAGTAGAAGCTGTTTACGAAGTCCCATTCCAGGCACACGCCACTATGGAACCTATGAACTGTGTTGTGGATGTTCAGCCAAATCGCTGTCGGATATGGGCACCAACCCAATTCCCCCATTCGGCTCAGAAGCAAGCGGCCGAGATCACCGGGCTGCCAATGGACAAAATTGAAATTCATGTAACTTTTCTTGGGGGCGGGTTTGGTCGCCGTGCCTTTAACGATTTTATAAACGATGGTCTGGAAGTATCCAAACACATGGGCAGGCCCGTGAAACTCATCTGGACGAGGGAAGATGATATGCGCCATGACTATTACCGCCCCGCTTCCCGACATATTTTAAATGGCGGGCTCAGTGAAACTGGGGAAACAATCGCTTGGACCCATAAGGTGGTGGCTCCATCTATTCTTTTTGGACAAATGTTTAAATATCCAATACCATTTAAAGATAAACTGGATGTAGTAGCATTGGCAGGGGCAAAGGAGTTGGCCTACGAAATTCCAAATATTCGTGTGGAGTATAAATCAGCGAACACAAATGTACCGGTAGGTTGGTGGCGATCCGTATATGATTCTCAGAACGCATATGCAAACGAATGTTTTATGGATGAGTTGGCCTTCGAAGCTGGCAAAGATCCAGTACAATATCGTTTGAAGCTGCTTGTAAATTCACCACGAAGTGCCGCAGTATTAAAAATGGCAGCAAGAGAAGCAGGGTGGGGTAGCCCAATGCCTAACGGCCGCTCCAAAGGAGTCTCCTGTCATGGATCTTTTGGCTCCTACGTTGCCCAGGTAGCAGAGGTATCCGTTAAAGCAAATGGTAAGATTAAAGTTCATAGTGTGGTGTGTGCTGTTGATTGCGGGCAGGTAGTTAACCCCTCCATTGTGAAAGCGCAAATGGAAAGCAGTATTGTTTACGGCCTTTCTGCCACTTTAAAAGGGGAGATCACGATTGAAAAGGGCCGGGTGGTCCAAAGCAATTTTCATGAATTTGAAGTACTGCGCATGGATGAAATGCCGGAGATTGACGTCCATATTGTTAAAAGCACCGAAGCGCCGGGTGGTGTGGGCGAACCGGGATTACCGCCCATTGCCCCTGCTGTAGCCAATGCGGTATTCGCCCTAACGGGTAAAAGAATACGGAAGCTGCCTATTAAAGAAGGAGATTTGCGATCCTGATTTTCCCCAGAAGTAAAAATCCAATACTCCAATACTCCAATACTCCATTACCCCACCAATCCATTAATCCAACATTCAATAATTACAATAGTCTCAACGGCTTGATTGCAGCAACCACCGCAGCCGGATCATTTTTCCAGTCCACACTGGGGTCATCTACATAAAGTTCCACTTCATTTCCGTCCGGATCTTCCAAGTATAAACTCTGGCTCACGGTATGGTCACTCATGCCGGAGATAATCACACCGGCTTCATTTAATTCATCCCGAACAGCTCGAAGCTCATCCAGGGAATCCCCTATTTTGATGCCAATATGGTAAAACCCAATTCGGTGTCCTTTCCGGGGAGGCGGCCCATCGCCCACTTCTATTAGGAGAATTTCGTGATGCGTCCGACCCGAGGTGAGCGCAACTGCGTTGAAGGGGTGTTTCATTTCACCGGCCTGCTCAAAGCCAAGAAGATCCCGGTAAAAGGCAAGAGAACGCCCCAGTTCTTTCACATAAAAAACAACATGGCCAAGGTAGTGAGCTTTCATGATAATCCCTTATAACGAAAACAATCAATCGTATGGTCATTCACCATACCAACGGCCTGCATAAAGGCATAGCAGATTGTGGTGCCAATAAATTTAAAACCACGTTTTTTCAAGTCTTTACTCATTGCATCGGATACAGGTGTGTTCGCGGGAATCTCAGACATTTTAATGAATGTGTTCTGGATTGTTTTCCCAGCTGTAAATTGCAAAATATAATGATCAAAACTGCTGAATTCCTTTTGAATATTGAGAAATAATTTTGCATTCAAAACGGTTGAATTCACCTTGAGCCGATTACGGATGATATTGGGATTCTGGAGCAACAATTCAATTTTGGATTCTGAATAAGTTGAAATTTTTTCCGCATCAAACTGGTCGAATGCTTCCCAATATCCATTTCGTTTTTTTAAGATGGTTTCCCAACTCAATCCTGCTTGGGCGCCTTCCAGAACCAGGAATTCAAAAAGAGTTGTATCATCATGAATCGGAACGCCCCATTCTTCATCGTGATATTGTTGGTTCAGGGAGCTGCTGTCAGCCCATTCGCAGCGTGTCATTAGGCAAATTTCCAATTTTGAAAATGGTGGGTTGGAAGCCCTCTAATATTTATTATTTTTTTCATACAACCATCTATTGCTAGTTTAAAATCTACTACTCCATCACTCCGACATTCCAACACCCCAACATACTATTAATCCAGCATTTTTAAAGAGGTGTTTTTTGTCCGACGATTATACCATAACCGGTATGTTTATTGGAAAAGATACGCTCCGATTCAAAAATGGTTAAAAGCCCTTTTAATCCCCAGGCATTATAAACAGTCCTAGCGATTTTCAATTGTCCCTTGATCCCTAATTTTTTACGCCCGGATTTCATCCAGTCCGGCATTTTTCCCGAACGGTCAATACCTTTACAGTTTTCCAGACCTGCTTCTTGAAAAAGGCCTATCCAACCCGCTAAAGTTTCCGGATATTCATCCTCAATGTCCCCCAGTCTGTTCTTCAGTTTTTCAGGTGTGTCCTCCTGCCAACAAATATCATGGATGCCCACGTACCCGCCAAGTTTAACCACTCGCACCATTTCGGCAATGGCCCGCTGTTTATCCAATACACAAGTGGTACATTCTGAAATGACCACGTCAAATGATTGATCATCAAAGGGCAGGTCATGGGCATCACCCAAACGAAATTCGACATCAAATCCCTGCTGCAATGCCTTTTCCCTGGCTTGCTCCAGCAGAATTTCCGAAACATCAAGACCCGTCGCTTTACAATGAAATTCATCTACAAGAAAACAGGCGCGCGCTCCCGTTCCTGAGGCCACATTAAGAAGGGTTGTCTTTTCATTTACATGA
>DQOT01000199.1 GCA_015658495.1 Fidelibacterota bacterium
GATCCCATGTATGAATTTCTCCGGGGTGAGTCCGAAACGGGAGAAGATGATTATTGTTACGTACGGTTTGAAGAAGGGGGTTGGTACACCATTTACGGCGTTCCCACCACATATACGAACGGTAACTATAGTTCCATTACACCAGATATGGCGGTGGCTTTTATGGCAGAAAGTACACCGATCCAAATGAGTCTGGATGGTACAGAGATTGACGGTATGAATATCACTGTAAAACTTTCAATCAATAGCAGCACTGATCTTTCAGCTAATGATTCCCTTTGTTTGTTCATCGCCGCAAAAATAGACAATATTGATTATGAAGGGTATAACGGGGAAAAACCCCACCAGGATGTATTTCTGGGCTGGATCAATGAAGGATTAAACGGTGAATTATTATCATTGGGACATGAGGAAGTTGTAAAAAATTATTCATGGGAAATGCCAAGTAATTGGCCCCAAAACAACTATGAAACATCATGGTGGCAAGTTGAATATGACCCGGAAAATCTGGCTGTAGTGGCATTTATCCAAAATAAAGTCACCCACGAAGTTTTGCAGGTAGTTGGGACAGATTAAATTATTTTAAATGGAGTGTTTTACTTTGTAGAATAAGTCAAGCAATTGCTCCAATCAACTCATATTCATTGGCACTTTCGATCTTTACATTTACAAAAGTTCCTTTATCAGTATTACCCTTAATATGAACAATATTATCAATTTCCGGTGAATCAAATTCTGTCCGGCCCACACTAACATCTTCCCCGCATTGATCAACCAGTACTTTCATGGTTTCCCCAACAAATGATTCATTATGTTCGAGACTGATCTCATGCTGAATCTCCTGGATCAGGTTTTTCCGGTCATCTTTCACTTGCCGGGGAATATTATCATCCAAGACTGCGGCTCCTGTGCCTTCTTCTTCTGAATATGTAAAAATACCGAGTCGATCGAATTTGATTTCTTCTACAAAATCCCGGAGTGAATTGAAATCATCTTCCGTTTCACCGGGATAGCCAACGATCAAGGTCGTTCGGAGCGCAATTTCTGGTATTGCGTCACGAAGCCGATGAATCCTATCACGGATTCCATCCTGTCCAAGTCCACGGCGCATGGATTTTAATATAGCGTCCGCAGCATGTTGAATCGGCATATCAAGATAATTACACACCTTTTCACAATCCGCCAGGGCATCAATGATCCGCTGGGACAAATGAGCTGGATGGGCATAATGAACACGGATCCATTCCAAATCATTTAGGGTGTTCAGTTCCCGAAGCAGGTCGCTTAAATAGACCTTTGTCTCTAGGTCCCAACCATAAGATGTGGAATCCTGTGCGATAACCAATAATTCTTTGGTACCGTTTTTAACCAATCGTTCTGCTTCATGCATAATTGAAGGAATTGTCCGGCTTTTCTGAAGGCCGCGCATGAGTGGAATACTGCAAAAGGAACAGCCGTTATCACAACCCTCAGCAATCTTTAAATAGGCATAATGGTTAGGCGTCATGAGTGAACGGAAAAAGAGGGGATCATCTTTTGCGTATTCTTTCCCGGTTAGAAATGAGACAATTTGCCGGTGATCGTTACTACCGAAGATTCGATCCACTTCAGGGATCTCTGTTTTCAATTCTTCGGGATAACGTTCCGAAAGGCAACCCATGACAACCAATTCTTTCAGATTCCCGGTTTTCTTTAATTCTGCAGCTTGAAGGATGGTATCCACGGACTCCTCCCGGGCAATATCAAGGAATCCGCAGGTGTTCACAACAATCGTATCTGCTTCTTCTGGATTATTGGTCAATGACACATGGGTCATTTTCAATCCACCGAGAAGGATTTCAGAATCCACAAGATTCTTTGCGCAGCCAAGGCTGATCAGATTTAATGTTTTATTTTCGCCCATAATAAGGGCGGGAATTTACAGGTTAAATTGTGTTGAAGTGTTTAGGTATTCGGGTGTTTAAGTCCGCAAAGGCGAATAAATGTTAATGTGTTTATGACTTGGAGTGAAATTAAACTGGAGTTATGGATTTTTTTAGTTATGATTTTTTATTTTTTATTTCTCCTGTGCTCCATTAATCCATATCTCCGACCAGTCCCTCATTCAATCAACCAAACAGTTGGGCTCCAAGGTTTTCTATCACCCTTCATCTTGATTTAACCCCAACAATCCATCCACATATTCTTCCGGATCAAAGGATTCCAGATCTCCAAGGTCTTCTCCCACACCAATAAATTCAACCGGAATATTTAATTCACGAAAAAGTGGAAAAACGATTCCGCCACGTGCCGTTCCATCCAATTTGGCGAGAATGGCACCATCTAATTGCACGTGATTTCCGAATTCCTTGGCCTGGATCACTGAATTCTGTCCCAAACTGGCATCCATGATGATGAGTGATTTTATTTCAAATTCCGGAAATCGATTCTCCACCACCCGATACATTTTTCCCAATTCCCCCATGAGATTAGCATACGTATGTAGCCGGCCTGCTGTGTCCACAATTACAATATTGCTTTTATTTGCTTTGGCCGATTCCAATCCATCGAACAGAACGGCTGTGGGTTCAGCAGTTTTATCATTGCACACTAAATGACACCCAACGCGATTTCCCCAGACCTTGAGTTGTTCTACAGCGGCAGCTCTGTATGTGTCAGCGGCGATCATGGTCACATTTTGTCCCAGTTTTTTATACACATGGGCCAGTTTTGCACAGGTTGTGGTTTTCCCTGTACCGTTCACGCCAACTACCAAAAGAATTGTTGGCATTTGGAATGGAGATGGATTAAATGCTACCGGCAAGAGTGACACCAAATGATCTCTCACTTTTTCAATAAAATCCGATTTGGAATGCCGCTCAACCACATCAAGGATGGATTCCGTCGTTTCATATCCCAAATCTGCGCCCAATAGTTGTTCTTCAAGATCTTCCAATAAATCCGGTGTAACGCGCTCCCCTATCAGAGCTTTAAACGCATCGGCAATTGTGGATCTGGATCGTGAAAGCGCCTTAAAAAGTTTGCTTAACACGATTGTCCCGAATGGCTATAAAGAATTGTTTTAGATATTGAAGGGCACTGAAAGACAGCAATCCGGTGGCTACGTAAAGGCAACCCATTTTGAGCCAGGGCAAGGTATGAAAATCAAAAATGTGAAGAAATACGCCCAAGGTGGTGATGCCGGTAGCCCATTTCCCCCACCAGTTAGCCTGGAGAATCATATAATCATAATTAATGCAATACAAAGCCAGGGATGCAATGATAATATGCCTGCTTAAATAAAATGCGAAAAACCAGGCCGGGAATTTTCCGGAGAGGACCAAATAAAGAACAATGGCAATGATAACAACAAAATCTGCCAAGGGATCCAGCCATTTCCCGAAATGGGTTACCTCATGGGCTCTTCGTGCAAAATAGCCATCTAATGCATCAGATAAAACCGCTAATAAAATCAAGACCGCGGTGAGCCATTGCCATTCGGGGATTGCCATAGTATAAATAATGGGGATTGCCGACAAAGCCCGCAGCATACTGATGAAATTGGCAAAAGTCAGGACTCGGGTAGGATCACCGATGAACCGCTCTTTAAGATTCGGTTTTTTCACTGGTTCCAATTTGAGTTTTTTCTATGTCTTTTGCATCCAAATCGATGATCTGGTCGCAAATGGATTGAACAAAATGCTGATCGTGTGATACAATTATAAAATGCATCTTCGTCATGCATTCCCGTAAAAATGACCGCAATATTACGCGCTGATTCCATCCCAGTCCAAAGGTGGGTTCATCAAGAATTAAGACATCAAAATTGGCATGGGCCAACAGAACGACGACAATGGTTCGTAAAACCGCCCAGGGCAGATCCACACCTTTCACATGCTTAATCTGTTTCCATTGAATGCCAAACCGGGATAATCGATTTTTAAAGGTATGATCCAAATGCGGATCAAAAATCTCATTCCGAGTAATCATATCAAGAAATTCTGCCGGCGTTTTCAATTGTATCAAATGTTCGGGAAACTGGTCCGCATAGCCGATCTTCAGATCAGTTTTTTCATGAACGGATAAGACCACCTCCCCCTTTTGGGGGTTAAGATATCCGAAACATAATCCGGCAAAAGTGGTTTTTCCAGACCCGTTTCCGCCAAGAAGTCCCACAGATCGACACTCATTCACAGACAAAGTAATATCTGAATAAATGTCCCTAGAATTGTCATATTTAAAAGAGACATCAGCCCATTCCAGGGAAAGGAATCCTCCAGGGATTTGAATTGGATTATAATGGTCAGGGTTCGTTTTTTCAACTCTTTTGAATGAATCCAAATCAAGCATCCATTTTGAATCACCAAATTCCAGATCTTCCCTTTCCGATGTTGCCCAAACAATGATCGATCTCGTTTTTTCTGACCACTCTTTTAACCAGTTCACTGCCATCATTTTATTTTTCGGTGATAAAAAGGATAATCCATCATCGATAATTAAAATATCCGGACTGGACTGGATTGCGGTGGTTAGATTCAATAATTCTTTTTCCCCACCGGATAAAAATCCGGGATTCGTATCTGGATCTATTGTATCTGGAAGTTGCTCCAAACCAGACTGAATAATTGTTTTTAATTCAGAAACCGCTTTTCCTTCACATTCACCGCTAAAGGATAATTCTCCTCTCACGGACCTCCCAATGATTTGATGATCCGGATTCTGGAAGATCCTGAAAAAAGTCAATCCGGTATTTTTCGCCACAATCTGGAAATTATGGGAATGTTTCGGGGTTTCCCCTTCCATACAGGAAAGAAAAACGCTTTTTCCAACACCGCTATCCCCATAGACCACATGGATACCAGAAGAGAAATTGACGTGTTGAGCTTTTTTCTGGAATTTGTCAAAATGAATTGTAAAACGGAGATCAGTCACGGATCAGACTCCGAATGATGCGGGTAGATGAACCCAAGTTTTTGTGGATCACATTGGTTGCAGCAAAACTGGCCTTCAGGAAATGGTCATCATCGGTGATCAACCTCTCAAGCACAGTCCGAAATTCATGGCCGTCATGGATGCAGAAACCGCCACCATTTTCCAAAAGTTCCTCTGCTTCGTGGGCATGATGATATTTTGGTCCAAACAGAACCGGTAGTCGTGCGATGGCAGGCTCCATCACATTATGGATTCCCGTGGAGAAACCGCCGCCAACATAGGTGATCTGTCCCTGCCAATAAAGTTTAGAAAGCACACCAACAACACCCAAAATGGCTACACGGTCTTCGGATAATTTCAACGATTTCTTTTTTCGAAAAACAGATGACTCAAGGCCATGATCAGAGAACTGGTTTTGAATACGTTCAATTTCGGAATCATGCGGTTCGTGCGGTGCATACAATACCTTTAATTCAGGATTCGATGCCACGATTCCCGCCAAGACCGGGATAAGGAATTCATCGTCTTCCCTGTGTGCACTCCCAATAATGATTCTTTTACTTCGTGATAATACTGATTTCTGGTGTTCCTGTGTGAATTCATCAGCGGTTTTCATCACCATGTCGTAACGAGGATTTCCTAATGCTCGCAAAATGGGTGTGCCAGAATTCCCGATGATAGACCGCATTCGTTTAAAGTCTTTTACTGCGACCGTATAAATTGTTGAAATTGATTGATACACTGATCTATAAAAGCCAAAGAACCCCGGTTTAAGTTTTAAGGACCCATCTTTCACTCGTGCAGCAAAGATATTGGTATGCACTTTTCTTTTTTCAGCGATCCAAACCATATTTGGCCAAATGTCATAAGATGAAAAAATGACTTTTTTCGGTCGGGTGATCTTTAAGGTATGTCTCACACTCCATGGAAAATCAAAGGGCATGTAAATTCGGAGATCTATGGCATCACTTTTTGCATTTTCAAATCCGGATGGAGATGAAAAACTCAAAAGCGCAATGCAGTCCGGTTCCACTTCCTTGAGTCCTTCCAATACGGGTTTCACCTGATAAAATTCACCAAGACTTGCTGCATGGAACCAGTATATATCTTTTGTAGAGTCAACAGACTTAAAGAATTTTTTTAATTGAGATATGGAACGAAATCGCCCGAGGACTCCCTGCCTTAATTTAGAATTAAATAGGGATAAAATACACCCAACAAAAAAAATCATGGGATAAATAATGAGGTTATAAAGAAAGATCCAGGTCAGTTTCATATTTTAACCCATGGGCATTGTTTCAATCACATCAGGGACAGAAATGGAATCCATACAAACCTGTGTTTTTCGATAACAGGGCAGTTTCCCGTTTTGAGAACAAGGGCGACACCAAAGTTCCGTCTCTAAATTGGTTGATTTATCCAAATGAACCCCCGCACCTGTTTCTGGTGACGTGGGACCCAGGATCATGGTCACGGAAATGCCTAACGCTTCCGCAGCGTGGGTCAATCCCGTATCGCTCCCCACGACATGAAAGGAATTAGACAAAACAGCCATTGCCTGTCGCAAGGATGTTTTCCCGGCTAAATTGAGAACGGATGGCACTTTTTCAGCGATTTTGAAACAGATTTTATCCTCCTTTGCACCGAGTAAAACAACAGGCTTTTCAACAGTCTGGATGAATTCGGCGTATTTTTTCGCAGACCACTGTTTTTGTCCCCATGCTGCACCAGGAATTATGGTGATGAAGTCATTGATATTTACCAGTTCAGTTGCTTTTGCTTTCTCGTGATCAGTAACTATCAAGGATGTTCCTGGGATAGTATCACCGACCTTCCAGATGTCTCCCAAATGTTCATGATACATTTTCAATGTGGAGAAATATTCCGCAAATTCATTTTGATGGAATTGGAAAAGCATAAATCGCTTCCACCTGGGTTTTTTCAATTGAAGGACTGGACTTGTCGTACGGAATGTTATGATGTTTGAGCGAAGTGAATTATGTAGATCAAAAATGGTTGAATACTTCTGTTTCCGAATGTAATCGGCAATTCCCCAGAGATCTAATCCTGACATATTTTTACTGAATGGAATGAGCCTGTCTATGTCCGGATGAAATTCTAAAAGGGGTGCAAAATTATCCAGTGTTAAAAAATTGATCTGTGCATCCGGGAATGTTTTACGGATTGTTTTCAATGGAGATGTAGCCAAAATGATATCTCCGATCGAACTGAATCGGATGACCAGAATTTTCTGATCGAAGGACATGGATTTATTTAACCCGGAGAGCGTTAAATGCGACGAGGTCGGATAGGGACTGTTTTATGTGAGAATCGGGGTAAAAAGAAATGGCATCCAGGGCATTATTTGAAAAATCATCCAATTTCTTTCGTGAGTACTCAAACCCGCCTGAGTCAACAATCATGCCGCGAATATCTGTAAGAATCCTCCGGGTTTTCTTTTTGACACCCAGCAATTTTTTCAATTGTCGATTTTCGGATTTCGTCATGTGTGAATATGAATATATCAATGGCAGTGTCATCAAATTTCTTTTCACATCACCCCCGCTATTTTTTCCTGTGTCACTTTCTTTTCCTAATATATCAAATAGGTCATCTTTGATCTGAAAAGCCATCCCCAGGTTTTGCCCAAAATTAAAAGTGGCTTTTCTATCCTGATCCGTTTTTGACGTTGTGATAGCGCCCAATTCACAACTAGTTGCGATCAAGGATGCGGTCTTCTGGTCGATCATATCAAAATACACATCTTA
>DQOT01000331.1 GCA_015658495.1 Fidelibacterota bacterium
CCACACCACGTCGCCGCCTTCCAGGGTTCCCGGTGCTTCAATCCGACCGAGAATTGGAACATCAATTGATTGAAAATAGTTTTCCATTGCTGCTGCTTCCGGTAACCGATCCTTTTTTCCCATGGTGCAGATAATCACTCCACCATTGGCAACAACACAGGGGTCATGGGTATAGATTGAATCAAGAGATGTGGATTCATCTTCCGGGAGATGATAAACTTCGGTGCCGAAGGATTCAAGCAATCCTGCGAATATGTCATAATCGGCCAATGCCTTTTCAAAATCCGGAACGCCGAAATAATTGAGTTGCGGAGATTGATGATCTACGTTTACTTGATCTCTGTACGCATACTTGGGATGTTTAATTAGGACCCGGCGGATGGGATCCACCATATTCTGACAGCCAAAATATTTAGTCAAATGTTCCTCCACACCAATTCACG
Source organism: Fidelibacterota bacterium (assembly GCA_015658495.1). GTDB lineage: Bacteria > Fidelibacterota > Marinisomatia > Marinisomatales > UBA1611. The sequence goes on from DQOT01000331.1 coordinate 444, forward strand.
ATCATATTCGCAACCACTTTCACGGAGGTTAATACTTCTTCAATTTCCACATATTCATTGGCCGCATGGGCAAGACGCACATCTCCAGGGCCAAAAAGAACGGCGGGAATATGAGCATGATTTGTAAAGAGACGCAAGTCAGAACCATAAGTAACACCTTCAATAATGGGTGCATATCCCGTTGCAGTCAGATGGCTTGCCATGAGTTTATCAATTACAGGATGCTCTGGATCGGTCTGCCCGGATTCAAACTGTCCTTCAAACCATTCTACCACAGGTGGATTGTCTTTAAGCCATGGATCATTATTAGAAATTTCACTGACATGATCTTCAAATGCATCCCGAGCATTGCGGGTTGTTTCACTGGGAAATACGCCAAAACGTCCTTCTGCTACAACCGATTCCGGCACCGTGGAATGCCACTCTCCGCCTTTAATCGTACCAATGTTAATCGGGGCAACACGATCTCTGGATTCAAAATAAGTTACATTAAATGAATCATGACGCTCTTTCTCGAACTTTATAATGGACTGATGGATCAGGTTAAATTTTTCGATGGCACTTACCCCATCCCAACGCATTGCTGCATGGGTGGCACGACCGGGGATAGTCAGGCGGAAGGTGAGTGCACCAGATTGAATCGGACATATTTTTAAGGATGTTGGCTCAAGAATCACGGCTGCGTCAGCGGAATAGCCTTTTACAATATTGGTTAGTGTACCGCAGCCGCCAGATTCTTCGCCAACCACGGACTGAATCATTATGTTTCCGTCCGGTTTAAAACCGATAGATTGAAGAACCTGGACTGCAAATATTCCAGCGCCTAAGCCAGCTTTCATGTCACAGGAACCACGCCCATAGATCCGCCCGTTTTTGACAGATCCGGACCAGGGTGATTTATTCCACAGATTTTCCGGGCCCGTAGGAACCACATCCACATGGCCATTCAGAATCAGTGATCTCCCATCCCCCTCATTGTGCCATTGTCCCATAACATTCACGCGGGAATCCGGTGAAAATCCATCATCACTAAAACCGGGATGGTCTTTTAATTTATCAAACCTGACAAGAATCTTTTCTGTATCCAATCCAAGAGACTCTAGTTTATCCTGAATAATATTTTGAACGGGACCCTCATCATTGGCAAGACTAGGGGACTGGACAAGTGTTTGGATGAAACTGACGAGATCATCCCGGGATGCTTCCACTGCGGATGCGATTTGTTGCCGCAAATCAGCCATTTTTTTTCCAGTAATAATACAGTGGAAGTCCGGCCAGGATTATCCCGGCTCCAATGGTTGCATCCCGGGGTGCTTCCATGATGGTATTAATGGTAAGAAATATGGCAAAGAAGATAAATATGATAGGAATCCACGGATATGCTGGTGTTTTGTATGGGCGATCCATATCTGGTTTTTTCTTTCGTAAAATGATAACTGCACCAGCGGACATACCATAAAATATCCAGGATGTAAAAATGATGTAGGTGATCAATTGGTTAAAAGTGCCCGTGAAAGTCAGAAGGCAGGCCCACACGCATTGGATGATCAGTGCATTGGCCGGTGATTTAAACCTAGAATGAATTTGAGCGGCTTGATTAAAAAATAATTTATCCCTGGCCATGGCATAATTGATGCGGGCACTGCTTAGTACAAATCCATTGTTTGCGCCGATCAATGAGATCAGGATGATTATTGTGACAACAGCGGCACCTTTGTTTCCCAGGAAGACGGAAGCAGCATCGGATACTACCAGTTCGGAGCCATTCATCCCAGTGAATCCCAGTATGAAGAGTAAAACATAATTCAACAATAGATAGACCGATACAACAATCAGCATGCAAAAGATGAGTGACAAAGGAATATTGCGTCCCGGGTTTTTGACCTCACCAGCTACATAAGTAATAAAAATCCAGCCATCAAATGTCCACAGGACTGATACCATGGCCAGGCCTAGGGGACCGATAAGTCCTATAAATGGTTTATCTGAAAAAATCGGACTCAGGTTTTGATTTGTTCCGCCTTCCATTACTAAACCTAGTAGGATGATCCCAAAGATAGCGCCTAGTTTTGATAGTGTAAATAAATTTTGAAACCGGGCCCCTGATTTCACATCTACAATATTGATAATGGTCAGAAGAACAATGGTAACGACAGCAATGCCTTTTATACTTGCGTCACTAATCGGAAAGAAAAATCCCAGATATTCGGAAAATGCAACCCCGACGGCGGCGATGGAAGCGGTGTTGATGACAGCCACAGCCGACCAGCCGTAAAGGTATCCCCAGATCGGTCCGTATGCTTCGTTTAGATAGACATATTGTCCGCCGGCCTGCGGCATGGCAGCGCCCAACTCAGCCACGGAAAGTGCGCCGAAGAGGCTAACGATTCCGCCCAGAATCCATACCAGGAAAAAAAGAGATGAAGAACCCGTAAAGAAAGCAACCGTTGCCGGAACCATAAAGATTCCCGATCCGATGATTCCGCCAACATTGATCATGGTGGCATCCAGCAGGGACAATACCCTTTCCAGGCTCGGTGGTTTTTGCTGTATTTCCATCACGCCTAGGATTTTAATATAATAATGATCTTATCGCTTATTAGGTACAAAATCATTTGTATAGGAACAGAATGAATTGCTATTAAGATTATGCTTTTATTAGCGCATCAATGCTTGAATTGTAGCATTGGATTTTGCTAATCGGTCACTAAGGAGTTTAACGATATAGGTATGCAGCTCGGCCGCTTTCCCCGGTGATTCTAGATTCAATTTCTGGAAATTGTCTTTGGACAGAAAATAGATCACACAATCTGTCTCGGTCAAAACAGAGGCGGAGGCCTTTGAACCCAAGTACAGGCTTACTTCACCCACAACTGTCCCAGCCCCGAGGGATTTCAATCGAATTCCTTTCGCTGAACCGGTACCCAGGCGGACAGTAATGCGGCCTGACTCTATGAAATAAATTCCGCCTGGATCTTTCCCCTGTTCGATAATAGCGGTATCACCGGCTACTTTTTTTTCTTCAAAAAATTCGGCGATTCCTGGGAATTGATCTTTAAAGGAATCCGCCTTTTCGGAATCAGAAAGTTCCTTATCCAACTTTTTGTATTGCTCAATGAGCTCATCTTCACACCATTCCAATCCATGGTCTAAATCATCAAATTCAACAAAGACGCCCCCTTCATCAGGCAAAAGCCCTCCAACCCTCAGCTGGTTGGTCATGTCTTGATTTAAATTGCAAAAAACCACTCTGAAACCATGGTTCTTGGCCATAATACGCAATTTGATAAAACTATTGATGGTTGAAGAATCCAAACCGGTCACCTGCCGAAAATCAAAGATCAAATATTTGAGATGTGAGGATCCTTCTTTTTCTACCCGCTCGTTCACTCTGTCTAACAACCGATTAGCTGTTCCGAAGAAAATAAAACCCTGCAAGGGCAGAATACTGATCTGTTCTCCATGATCCGCAATGATTCGTTTTAGGTATTCGGATCGTTCTACATTGCTGTGGAATGTTGTGCCGGTCAATTCATGCTTAACTACCTCCACCTTTGAATAACTCAAAACAAATAGAACAATCGACATGAGTAAACCGATCACAATTCCTTCCAGAAAACCCACCGCTGCAATCACAACCAGGATGAGTA
>DQOT01000353.1 GCA_015658495.1 Fidelibacterota bacterium
AACGCAGATCCAATTTCTTTAGAAAAATTCACAAACGGCGTGGGATCAAGTTCACCCTTATTAAAAATAAATATGCTGTTAAAGGCTTTGGAATAAAGGTATAAGTTGCCCCAAGGATCCAAGGCAGCTTTTTCAGGAAAGATCCGCTGATCCAAGGCAACGGTTTGTACCGGATTTAATCGAAAATCCAAATGGATAATTTCATTCTCCAGGCGATCCACGATCCGAATTCCCTGGGGCGAAATACCCATCCAAACCAACTCCCCATATCGTGAACTTTTTTGTCCGAGCCCGCCGGCAAGGTTCACATCCCCAAAAGTGCCTAATTCGAGTAATTCACGTTTATGCTCATCTAACAATAGGAATCGGTTTGCGATAGACCAACTCATTTTGGTAGGCTCAATGTCTAATAGAGATAATTTCTCCGGAAATGGGCGGTATTCAGCGATCGACAGTTTAATTTGCCCCAAACACAAGCTTGTGTAAAAAAGTGCGAAAAGAAAAAACCTACGCAGGCTCCAGCTCACTTTTTGGGATTGGATTCAAAAGGAAATAGGTGCCAATGATAATCATAATCACGGAAATGATCTGGGAACCGGTAAAAATGTCGAACAGGTATTTTTCATTGGTGCGGATGAATTCGATCGCAAATCTTTCTACACCCGCCAAGATCAAATAGAGAAAGAATAAACTTCCGGCAATTTTCACATCCTTCCGGCGTAACCAGAGAAAATAAAAGATCCCAACCGCTGCCGTAAATTCGTACAACTGGGTCGGATGCACCGAAAGAATGCCGGGCTCAAATCCAGAAATATCTACCCACGGGTAATAGGCCGAAAACACCTGGGATGTAGTGGGCGGTAACCCATTTGGAAATGATATCGCCCAGGGAAGATCGGTGGGAATACCATAATCATCGCCCACGAGAAAACAACCTATCCGTCCTATTCCATACCCCAGAATTAATAAAGGCGCTACTATATCAGCAAAGACGAGCCACGGAAGATTATTTTTTCTTAAAACCATGGTTACGGCAAAGGTTCCGCCCATAAGTCCGCCAAGAAAAACCAACCCCGAACCGCTGAAGATCATACCAACCGGATCTTGGATTACGTCTCCCAAATTTTCCAGTAAATAATAAATTTTTGAACCTATGATACCCCCGATCGCTGCCCAGAATATCATATCTGATGCCAATTTCTCATTATGACTTAATCGCTTCAGATCATGATTTAGTAAGAAGTAAGTACTGTAAAAAGTCACCACCAGCATGAAGCCAAAAGAATAGATCTTGATCGGACCTATTTCGAATAATACAGGAAACATTAAATTTTTTCTCCGCACCCCGGACAAAATTTATCCGATTGGGATCGTTCTTGTCCGCAATTGGGACAGGTTAATGAATTTGTTTTGCTGTTTTGAAAAACCATTATGATCATTGCGGCGAATAGAGTTACAACCCCCAAAGCAATCAGGGGTTCCCAGATATAAAGATTATGGCGTTTTATCTTTTTTATCGGTTTAACAGGACGGTCTTCCTGTTGAGACAGGGCCATGAGTTCAGCCAAGGCACTACGGGTTGAAAGTCCACGGGAGTTTAAATAGGAAAAAGAGATCATTCTGGTCTCATTTGCCGGTATGTTTGTCCATTGGATTGAATGGGTGGTTTGCCCGTGTGCATCCCGGGATGTTTTACCCTGGAATCCGGAATATTCAAAATTCTCCGCAGCCAGGGGTTCCTGGATCTCAAAATCAAATTCACCAATGGCTTCTGTAAATGAGAGTTCATATTCAAAGTAACGATTACCCGGTTTTAAAAATTTGGTGGAATTGATCATAAAAGCAAATTCACTCAATTCAGATGAGACTTCCACCCATTTGTGACCCTTTATTAACCGTGTTGGGATTAGGACAAAATCCAATTCACCATTAGGATTATTCTTGATCAGAGAAACAGAGTCCACATCTAATGGTACGGTAAAAAGAAATGGCGTTTTTTTTGTGTCATCTGCCCGATGTCCGCTAAATAAAATAGTCACAATATTTTGGTCATATTCTGGAATGATGGACATACGGCCATGGTTCAAATCTCCCATTAGGTAAACAACCCCAAAAAAAAATAAAATAAACGTGGAAAATCTCATGGTAAAATTTATAGAGAGTTTTTCTATTGTGTTGTCATTCTTGTAAGCACAATGAGATCATAAATGGCATGTGACCATGCTGTGATCCCAAACCCACGCAAGAAATAAAGTGTTCCCAGTGCAATTCCTGCCAAAAACCGGATCATGAAAATATTAAAAGAGAAAAAGTCACCATATTCACCAATAAAATGAAATGATGAAAAAATACCTGCAGCAATAACCATGGCGGCCCAATTTCTCGTTTTATCCGACCACTGGAAAATGAACCCCAGGATCGCTGATATCCCCGCAATTAATAAAACACGAAAAAAGAATTCTTCATAGATCCCGGCACCCACAGCTAAGGTGACTTGTTGAAGCAGCATGGATCCGGTTGGATTCATCAACAGAAAATAAACATTGGACATGAAATAATAGATTAGCACAGACCAAGCCAGACTCTCCCCCATCATGAGTAAAAGATAATCGCCGTGGACCTGGGTTTCTTGCCAAAACTTGCGCTGAAGAATAAATGCAATGATGAAGCCCACAAAAAAAAGTCCGCCCATCCAATACAGTCCCGAAACACCAAACGTGGCCAGGATCTGGCGCATCAATGCATCGGCACCATTGCGCAGAACCAGCATATCATCCGCTGAGGTGAGCAAAATCCCGATCTCGTAAATGAGAAATAACGGAATCGTAAAAAGAAAGCTATAAAGTGGTGAGCGCGTGGATCGCCAGTAAGGATTCATTTAATCAGTCGGAATCTACCTGCAAAACGGCCAAAAGCGCTTCTTGGGGCACTTCTACCTTGCCAATCATTTTCATGCGCTTTTTGCCCTTTTTTTGCTTTTCCCAGAGTTTCCGTTTCCGCGTAATGTCTCCCCCGTAACATTTGGCCGTTACATTTTTCTTGATGGCACGAATCGTAGTTCTCGCAATGATGCGGTTATTCAATGCAGCCTGGATGGCGACTTCGAACATTTGTCTCGGAATCAATTCTTTCAGTTTACTGCATAACGCCACGCCACGGTGATAGGCGTGGTCGGCGTGACAAATTGTGGACAAAGCATCTACGGGTTCGCTATGAATGAGGATATCCAATTTCTGGAGTTGTGCTTTTTGGAATTCTTTGAGTTCGTAGTCAAAAGAAGCATATCCACTGGAAATGGATTTCAGTTTATCGTAAAAATCAAAAATGATTTCGCCCAAGGGCAGGTCATAATGGAGTTGGGCTTTTTCCGGTGACAGATATTGTGTATTCTTATAAATACCGCGCTTTTTCTGACACAAGGTCATGATACTGCCAATGTATTTTTTTGGCGTCAATATTTCGGCGGAAACAATGGGTTCTAGTATTGCTTCAATATCTCCGGTTGGGGGCATTTTCGCTGGCGTGTCCACTTGAACCCTTTCTCCGCTTCGCAATAACACCTGGTAAACAACGTTTGGTGTGGTGGTGACTAAATCCAGATCGAATTCCCGTTCCAACCGTTCCTGAATGATCTCCATATGAAGCAATCCCAAAAACCCGCATCGAAATCCGAATCCAAGAGCTTGACTTGTTTCCGGTGTGAATTCCAGAGATGCATCGTTGAGTTTGAGTTTCTCCAAGGCCTGGCGCAATTGGTCGTAATCGTCTGCGTCCGCTGGATAAAGTCCGGAAAAAACCATGGGTTTGATCTTTTTATATCCGGGTAATTGTTCGTCTGCTTTATTTTCCTTAACTGTGATGGTATCGCCCGGTTCAATATGGCTCATATCCCGAATACTGGCCACAACATAGCCCACCTCTCCGGAACGCAATTCGCTGGTCTTGATCTTATCCAAAATAAAATGGCCGGTTTCCGTGATCTCATATTCACAATCATGAGCAAAGAATTGTGCTGTCATTCCTTTTTTTAATACGCCATCAAATACACGGACATAGGGAATGGCACCTTTGTAATTATCATACATGGAATCAAAGATCAGTGCACGGGATCTTTCCTCTGAATTGTCCCTTGGCGGATCGATTCGATCAATAATAGCATTGAAAATATCCTGGATACCAATCCCACTTTTTGAACTGGCTTCGATGATTTCACTCTCATCACAACCAATCAATTCCATCATCTGTATTTTTACATCATCTACCATGGCGGATTGGAGATCAACCTTATTTATAATTGGGATCAATTTGAGATCATTGTCGATGGCGAGATAAGTATTGGAAACGGTCTGCGCTTCCACACCTTGTGCTGCATCTACCAAAAGCAGTGCCCCTTCGCAAGCAGCCAATGAACGGGATACTTCATAGGAAAAATCCACATGTCCCGGTGTGTCGATCAAATTCAAAACATAGGTCACACCATCATGGTGTTCATATTCCATCCGAATGGGATGACTTTTGATGGTGATGCCCCGTTCCCGTTCCAGGTCCATGCTGTCTAAAACCTGGGCTTTCATCTCTTTTTTTGAGATGGTGTTTGTTTCTTCCAACAGGCGATCAGCGAGAGTGGATTTCCCGTGGTCGATGTGGGCGATTATACAAAAATTGCGGATGTGAGCCGTTTTCATCCGCGCAAATTACAGAGCAAAGAGGCTTGTTTATAGAGAGAAAATCAGCCTATCCAAAGGAATAATGTTTCCGGATGGGTTTGAGTACACGCCAGCGGCAGGAGAGCCCTTTAGGAAAAATAACAAAATCACCGTGACGAATGGTGACTTCTTCATGATCGGTTGTAACGATCACTTCTCCTTCCAGGATCAGACAGGTTTCCTTGTCGCTGTATGTCCAAGGGAATTCTGAAATTTCACAGGACCAGATTGGCCATGATTCAATGTTCTTTTCTTCTTTTGCGGTTTCGGTGAGTTGGGTGATGGATATTTTCATTAGGTTTTAATTAATCGTATCATATTTCTGCAACTACTCCTTCAATTCCCCTTTTAAAAAAAGGTTTCAATTACAAATCATAGAGATGAAAAATAATATTGGGGTGGTTTAAAAAATGATTCTGGATTCCTGATCAAGTCAGGAATGACAACGCTAAAATAAATTTAGTCATTCAAACCCATAACAAGACCAGGATGGCCAGGAATGGATGCCTCTCTTTTCCAATTCATCAGGACTAAGAGAAGCAACAATAATGTTCACTAATCGGCTGGTACTGGAGATTCAGTTGTATCGGCAGCAGACGCTGCTTCATTTACCGGTGCCGGGTCAGGCGCAGTAGATTCTACGGGAACCGGTTCCGGTTCATCTGCTTCCACTGGTGCGACTTTATTCACCACCATGAATGCGATCATTAAGCCTAGTAAGATCAAGGTCATCCGTAACTGATCTGGCATGATTCCTCCTCAACGGTTGCAAGAAAGGTAATGATATTTAACTGGAAACCGCAAGTGAGAGAAATTTTTAAATTTATTTGAAAAATTTTAGCCTCGGTTAATTTGTTAATCTGGATCTTCATGACTTGACTCGTTAAATATTAAGTAAAAATTAACCCATAAAAAAAGGGATGTCATTACGGGCGAAGCGTGACAATCTCCATATTAATAAAACGAGATTGCTTCATCTCCTCCGGCGGGTGGATATTCGCAATAACAGAATCAAAAAGAAGAACGTGTCATTCCGGAATGGGTGAAACCAATATCCTGAAGCCATTTTTGTATGACTGGATTCCGGGTATACGTCCGGAATGACACAGTTGTTAGATTCTTTTCAGGAGTTCCTTTTTCTTCTTCTGATATTCTTCTTCGGTGATGAGTCCCTTTTCTTTCAATTCAGCCAATTTCTCAATCTCTTCAATAATTTCCAATACCGTTTCATGCTCATCTTTTTTATCATTGTTATCTTTTACAACGACAACTCTTTCATGAACCCTACAATCGTACCACCAGGGATCCCAGCGATTCCAATGCCAATTGACACCAAGATGAACACGGGGTTTGTGGTGTTTTACAACATGATGAACTTTATGTTTTTTATGTTTATGAGCTTTATGTCGCTTGTGGCTCGGGTATGCCAGAGACAAAAGAAAAATGAATGATAATATTATCCTGAACGATTTCATGGGTTTTCTCCATTGAAAGTGTTACTAAGAATGACACACCAATTCCTATAAAAGTTAAAAAATTGAATATTTGGGATTGGTGAACTGTACCTGGTTAAAAGTAATACAAAGGTATTTCAATCCAAAATCCAAGGGCACAATCAACCAGTTGGTCTCCGATCAGTTTCGCCATTACCAATCACTTACGCTCGTATTTTCCCATAAGTATCGTCTGGGAGATAAGATGTCCATTCATCACTTCTTCTACTTTGAACCAGGTTGCTTTAACTGGCAGGTTCAGTGATTCTACATCCTAGGCAAACAAGGTGAAAAAATAACGGTGAATCCCTGCTTTCAGGATGAAAGTGGATCCTTCGGGGTTCGCACCTACAATGGATTGGATATCATCGCCGGGGTTGATCTCGATGCCTTGGGGTTTATCTTCCTTCTCTTCCTCTTCATCGAAGAGAGAACAGGACAGGATTATAAATAAAAATGGAAAAATGGAAATTCGTTTCGTCATCAGGCACCTCCCTGGTTACTGACGATTAGGAATTCCTAATAAACTACAACCTAATCCGGATTATTTTCAACCATTACCAACTTATCTTCATGAATTAAAAAGAGTTTAATTATATTTATGTTGGGCTCTTAAAAGCCGAACATTGGCCTTCTTTTGTTCACCATCCTGCATCAGCGATACGACGCGCAATGCTTCCATAACAGGGATATTCAGGTTATCCGAATTAGAATAGAATGCATCCATATGAAGGGCTATGATTTTCAAATTATAGCCTACCTCCTGTGAACGATATTCATCAGTAATTTCATAAAATCGCTCAATATAGTAGGGCTCCACCCAATTATTCTTGTGCAGGAATTGCTTCCTGACCTCAGCTCTATGATGAGATTTCAACTTTGCGATTGCCCCATATGCCCCATTGATAAAAGCAATCTTTTCTTCTTGGGAATAGTCATTCCAGAAATCGGCTGGGGTTGAATCCTGGGCCCAAACACTCGTTAATAATATTAAGGATAAAATGTATTTCATCATTTTATTTTTCCCTTGTAATGATTCACGATAGGAATTCTTCGTCCGACCCCAAATGCCTTGGATGAGACTCGTAATCCCGGTGCAGCTTGGCGGCGCTTGAATTCATTGAATCTAATTTTTTGATAAAGAGAATTTACTAAATCGGGATTAGCCCCATCTCTTACCAATTCTGCGGGTGATTTCCGTTCTTCCACAATGGCATCCATCAAGGGGCTTA
>DQOT01000101.1 GCA_015658495.1 Fidelibacterota bacterium
ATGTTCCATTCATATTTTCGCAGGACGGTATGGATGATAATAACTTTTTACAATTCTGTGATGCGCGTGGACTCAAAACCCTGAAGGGCCATCGATCTGTTGGGGGATTCCGGGCTTCGATTTATAATGCCATGCTGGAAGAGGGTGTGGATACGTTAATTGAGGCGATGCAGGATTATAAAAATTCTTAATATATACAAAGTTCGGACATGTCTATATATTAAATGATCTTGTTAAAATAAATGAATTAAGAAAAGTTTTAATTATTCATAATAGTACATAACTATAAATTGAGCATAACAGTTTCACGATATATATTAACGTTCACTATGATTTCAGGACAGCTTACCGGTTCAGGTTTGAAGTTTATTATAGATTATCCCAGGCAGGATGATAATGGCTTGGTGGAAGGCCGTGTTTTACTGTTTTTAAGCCAGAATGATGAAAAAGAGCCGCGCTTACAGATATCTGACAACAGTACGACTGGTTTTGTATTTGGTGTTGACGCTATCGGAAAACAAGCGCCCGCAGGTGTTACTGTTGATAATGAGATATTTGGTTACCCGGTGCCCAGCCTTGATGATATTCCTGCAGGCGAATACTGGGTGCAGGGCCTGATCCACAAATATGAAACGTTTGATCTAAAAACGGGTCACCGTGTCAAATTGCCCATGGACAGAGGGGAAGGACAGCATTGGCATTCCGCACCAGGGAATTATTACAGCACACCCAAAAAGGTCACCTTGGACCCAAAAAAACGGAAAACAGTGCAGATCACCCTGGACCAGATTATTCCAGCCATTGATGAGCCGGAAGACACTAAATATGTGAAACACATCAAGATCCAGAGCAAGTTGTTGACTGAATTCTGGGGTCGTCCCATGTACCTTGGAGCCCATGTACTTTTGCCAGAAGGATACGATGAGCACCCCGATTCCAGGTTTCCGCTGATGATCTTTCATGGCCATTTCCCTAAAGATTTTGGGGGTTTCCGCATTGAACCGCCGGACCCGGACCTGGAACCGGAATACAGTGAGCGTTTCCATGTTGAAGGCTATAACCGCATCGTTCAGGAACACGATCATCAGTTTTACAAGGACTGGACAGCAGAAGATTTCCCCAGGGTGGTCGTGATCGAGATCCAGCATGCCAATCCATACTATGATGATTCTTATGCTGTAAACTCTGCCAACCTTGGTCCTTATGGAGATGCAATTACATATGAATTGATACCCTATATCGAAAAACAGTTCCGCTGTATAGGTGCAGGCTGGTCTCGATTTATGTATGGCGGATCGACCGGGGGCTGGGAAGCGCTGGCGGCCCAGGTCTTCTATCCTGACGAGTATAACGGCTGCTATGCTGCCTGTCCGGATCCTATAGATTTTCGTGCCTTTTGCCTGGTCAATATCTACGAAGATAACAATGCCTATTATGACGGGCCCAGCTATCGGCCAGTTGAACGGCCCGGCCACCGCAATTATATCGGGGCAGTAAGTGCCACTCTTAGACAGAATAATTACAGGGAATTAGCCCTTGGATCTAACAGCCGCTCCGGAGAGCAATGGGATATCTGGCAGGCGGTATACAGCCCTCTGGGCACTGATGGCTATCCCCAGCCGATCTGGGATAAACACACCGGTGAGATCGATCATAAAGTGGCGGAATACTGGCGTGAAAATTATGACTTGCGTTATATTCTGGAAAGAGACTGGGCTGTGCTGGGGCCCAAGCTGGAAGGCAAGATCCATGTCTATTGCGGCGACATGGATAACTATTATCTAAATAATGCCGTCTATTTAATGGAAGAGTTCCTGGAGTCCACTACCGAACCCTATTATAAGGGTGAAGTGGATTATGGAGACCGGGCGGAACATTGCTGGAACGGGGACCATACCAGGCCCAATGCAACGTCACGATTACGTTATAATCAAATGTTTATTGCAAGGGCGGTAGAACGCATGGAAGAATCCGCACCTGCAGGAGCTGACCTGACCAGCTGGAGATATTAGACGGTAATTTCTGACTCTATTCAATAATTCCCTGTTTTTCCAACTTGTCCAGCTTGGGCTTGATCACAAATATACAATAAGGCTGGTTTGGATTTTCAACGTAATAATTATTATGGTAATCTTCCGCATCTGAATAAGTGTTGATCTCCGTGATCTCAGTTACAATGGGATTCGGCCAATACTCGGATTGATCAGTATCCACTTTCGAACTTTCAGCAATATTCTTTTGTTCATCAGAATGATAAAAGATAACAGAACGATATTGTGTGCCCACATCATTCCCTTGTTTATTCATCGTTGTTGGGTCATGGGCTTGCCAGAACACGTTTAATATTTGATCATAGGAAATTCGCTCCGGATCAAATTCAATTCGAGCCACTTCCGCATGGCCCGTTTGCCCGGTACAAATCTCCTTATAACTGGGGTTTTTTACGTGTCCGCCGGCATAACCCGGTTTTACGGATAAAACGCCACCCACACGCTGATAAACCGCTTCAACGCACCAAAAGCATCCACCACCTAATGTTGCGATCTCAGTCTGTTTCATTGATGGTTGTTGTGAAAAAATGAAAGATGGTAATAGAAGAATGCTTAGGAACGAATGTCTCAAGGGTTCAAATAATGATTTGATCGGTACCAACCACCGCGGGCCGATTTAACCAATATTTCTGAAATCCCGGTTTGGCTGGATGAATAACCAAATGGTGGATTAACCATGATCTGGTAAGATCCGGATTTATTGACCTGGAATGCATATTTTCCATGTTCATCCGTTACTCGCCTTTTGGATGATCCGGCTAATATCACTTCTGCACCAACAACTGCTTTCCCTGTATAGGCGTCAAATACAGTTCCATAAATGATAGTGGGCTCCAACAAGTTATTGTCTAAATATTGCGGCAAACCGGAGGGCCCAAATACTGGTGAAGGAAAATAATCATCAATGATGTAGGCGAGATTTTCATATTCACCCATCTGGGGGACATAACACCTTTCAGGTTCGTAATACATGCCATTGATATTTAACATGATAAATCCTGTGCCATCATCAATAACTTTTCGGAATTTGATTCTAATTCGTTCTGCAGAAAACTGCTCGTTAACAATGGATAAATAATAAAAAACACTTCCCTTAATGAAAAAGGATTCAGCACGAGATTCAATTGGAGTTTTTGCGAGAGAGGGTATTTTTTGATCATCCGGAATTGGTGTGATCATTGGATGAACTATAATATTGTTCAGGGAGTCCAAATCATCGGGATTCAACTTTACGGTTAATTTATGATAGTCACGAGATAACAGCAGGATCTTTGGCTTCCAAACGTACCCAACTTTATCCATGTTAAAATGCCCGTTTTCATCGGTAACCGTGGAATCTTTCAGCAAATTATTTCCACTTAGCACTTCAACTCTCAAATTCTTTACGGGAGTTTTATCCAAGCTGTTTAGCACTTGTCCAGAGATTGTATTCAACTGGAATTCAATGGTTTCCTTAGGCTGGGCACCCAGAAACGTCCCAATGATTGAAATAATGAAAAAAAGTTGTTTCACGGAAGAAAATCTACAAAATAATCGGATGATTGGTTATGCTTTGTCGTAAGCATCTTTCAGCCAGGATTTTAATTCAGGATCAAGATCAGATTTCGAATGAACCGCCACGCAATGGGTCATCATGCCACTGAATTGTTTCCCGGTTTGGAGACGTGGAGTTTCATTGACACCTTTAAGTATAAGCCCAACATCAAGCCGCTCTTTCGTTGATGGTTTAAAAATTGCGAATTGCTTGGATCGCCGGATCGTTACATAGGTTTTTCGAGGGGACACATCCACATCATTTCCAAATTTTTCAACAATATTCACCATTTGATCATAGAGTGGTTTGAGGGCTTCTTTGGTTCCCTTGAAAAGATTTATTAAAAGATCATCACTGGATTTTGGAGGTTCTGATTCTTCCCGTGCTTTGAAAGCAATAAAATTTGCATAACCGTGGGTAAGTCCATGCTCACTTTTCAAATGTTTGATGATAGCCATGTGTTTTTCTTCACCGGAACCTTTGACGATCTTAAGCCAGTGTACCAAACTGTGGCCTGTTTTTTCGACCAGGTTATTCATCATTGTGTTCATCATATCTTGCGGTGTTGAAGGCATGTTCTTCTCCTTAACATTTTAATTTGTAAAGGACATCTGGTTTTCCGGAATGGGGTTCATAGTCACCCCAAAATTCTTTTACAAATTTAAGTCCAGATTTTTCCATAACTCGAATAGAACCTTTGTTTTGAATCATGGCTTTGGCGACGACTGATTTATTCAATGTTTTTGCGATAGAGACTAGATTCATTGCTCCTTCCGTGGCAAAGCCTTTTCCCCAGTACTCTTTTTTGAGTCGCCATCCGATCTCAACGGCATCCGGAATTGAATGATCCGGTTCAAGCTGAAACCAGCCAATAAAACCACTGGTTGATTTTAAAAAAGCTGCAAATATTCCATAGGATGAACCATGATCATAAGACCTCATGATCCTGGGCAGAACTTTTTCTCGAATCTCCTTTTTAGTTCTTGATTTCCCTAAAGTGATATATTTCATCACATTCGAATCGGTATCCAATTGATAAAGGAGGTCCGCATCCTCTTTTGTAAAACTTCGAAAGGTTAATCTTTTTGTGTCAGGCAGGCTCATGATTAATTAATTTTCATTGTGGACATGAAGAATTTACAGCGATCAGATTTTGATTATTGGTCTTCTATTAAAACGCGGTGGCGGGATATGGATGCTTTGGGACATTTGAATCATGCAGTCTATTTAGGCTATATGGAATCTGCACGGGTGGATGTTTATATCCAATTGGGATTTTCGGGGATACGAAAAGATATGGATGAGAGTACGATCCTGGCATCCATGGATGTACACTACCTGTCTCAGGTAAAGCATCCTGCATCCTTGGATGTTGGTCATAGGATTTGCAGGGTTGGAACAAAAAGTTTTGATTTTCTAGCAGCTGTTTTTGATGAGGAACAAGAAAAACCGGTGTGTTCAGCTTTATTCAAAATGGTAGCGTTTAATTATAAAATGAATCAGCCGATACTTGTGCCTGAGCCCATCAGGGAAAAATGTCGTCCTCTTAAATGAGTTCACTCTCCAGTTTTCTTTCTGAATCTTGTATTCACGATGACCTCATCACTCGGTTGGCCTATGCCCGGGATGCCAGTATGTATCGTTTGGTTCCCCAAGCGGTTGTCCGGCCAAAAGATGAACAGGATGTAAGATCATTATTGCACTACGGGCGGGAATCGCAAACACCCATTACATTCCGCACAGCAGGAACATCCCTTTCCGGTCAATCCATTACCACAGGTATCATTGCAGAAGTTCTTTACGATTGGCAACAATTCAAAGTTCTGGAGGAAGGTGATGCTATTTGGTGTCAGCCTGGGGTAAATGGCGCCGTAGCCAACAAAATATTGGCACCGTATCATCGCAGGATTGGTCCGGATCCCGCATCCATTAATGCAGCACGAATTGGCGGAATTGTATCCAATAATTCATCCGGAATGGTCTGCGGGACCCAATTCAATGCTTACCACACCCTGCAGGATATTGCATTTATTTTGCCCAATGGCCGGGCGTATGACACATCCAAACCTGGAGAAAGGGAAAGGTTTCGGTTGAATGAACCTGATTTGGCGAATGGATTATTAAACATCAAAACTCAAATCGAATCCAAATCCAATTGGGTCCAAAAGATTCGAGAAAAATACCGCATCAAGAATACGATTGGTTATTCCATGAATTCTTTTTTGGATTATGACCATCCATTAGACATTTTTTCTCATTTATTGGTTGGGGCAGAAGGGACATTGGCTTTTATCGCAAATGTTACCTTAAAAACTATCCCTGATCCGCCGGAAAAAGGAACCGGGCTCTTATTATTTAATTCACCGGAAAATGCAGGAAATTGCGTTCCATTTTTTAAAAACCTGGGTGCATCCGCTATCGAATTCATGGATGATGAATCTCTTCGGACAGCAAAGCATTTTGAAAATCCGCCTTATGATCCCAATAGGGTGGAAAATGATGTGACGGGACTTTTAATTGAATTTCAGGATGAATCACAGGATGAAATTGAACGGTTGATAAAAGAATCGAAAAAATTTTCAGAAAAAGAATCATCTATATTATCAATGAAATTGGTGACAGATCCAAGGGATCGGGAGACGATCTGGAAGATCCGGAAAGGTCTTTATCCTACTTTGGGATCCTTACGGAAAACGGGGACGAGCATAATCACAGAAGATATTGCTGTGGATGCTGAAAACCTTGCACTAGCAATCCGCGGTTTGAAAGCTATTTTTATTCGCAGAAATTTTAACGATGGTGTGATCTTTGGTCATGCAAAAGATGGCAATCTCCATTTTATTACATCCGTTGACTTGGATGATGCCAAAGGTGTCCGGAATTATGAGGGTATGATGTATGATCTATCGGATATGACCTTAGGAGAATTCAATGGTTCATTAAAAGCAGAGCATGGCACGGGTCGTAACATGGCAGCATTCGTTGAAACAGAATGGGGCGGACCAATTTATGAGATCATGTGGAATGTGAAAAGTCTAACTGATCCCCTGAATATTTTGAATCCCGATGTTTTATTAAGTCGGGATAAAAAGATCCACATGAATGACCTGAAACCCATGCCCAGGGTTCATGAAGAAGTTGATAAATGTATCGAATGCGGGTTTTGTGAACGAATTTGTCCAAGTAGAGGATTGACCTTAACGCCACGGCAACGGATCGCTGTCATGCGGGAATCAAAGATTAATCCAATCCCTGAAGCGGATCTAAATGCATTTAATTATTCAGTTAATGAAACATGTGCCACGGATGGATTATGCGAAATTGAATGCCCGGTGAATATCAATACGGGAACCATGGTCAAATCGTTGAGAAATGATCCTAATTCAAAATATGTAATTGTTAATTATTTTAAAAATAATTTTAGAACAGCGGTTTCATTTATCAGAGCAGGTATAAGGACAGGTCAGTTTTTTGAAAAAATATTTGGTTCCACTTTTATTCGGAAAATCACCGCTTGGATCAATTCCATTTTCAAGGCACAGTTACCCTTTTGGCCTAAGAATGGATTCAAAATAGCCAGCTCTTTTAATCTTGATTTTCATCCTAATCCGGAATACATTATTTTTCCATCCTGTGCCAGCCGGGTTTTGGCTGCGGATGAGACGGGAACAAGTGCATCTGAATATTTGGTAAAAATTGCTTTAAAAGCTGATATTAAGGTCAAAATTCCTGAAGATTATCCAGACCTTTGCTGTGGAATGGCGTTTGATTCACGGGGTCATAAAAGCATCGGTGAAGAAATGAGAATGAAATTAATGAATCGATTTAGGAATGAATCTGAAATGGGCCGCACCCCCATCGTTTTAGATATGTCGCCCTGCACCCAATTTTTAAAACAGGAAGCGTCTGATCTCACTATCCTTGATTCGGTACAATTTATTCAAGGGATGCGGGATCGATTAGAATTTGAACCAAGTAATGAGTCTATCTTCGTGCATCCGGTTTGTTCTTCCCAAAAAATGGGAACAGCTCAGGATTTGATTGATCTTGCAAAAATGTGTTCAAAGACTGTGGAGACAACTATGGAACCATTTTGTTGTGGAACCGGTGGTGACCGCAGTATCCGGTTTCCTGAACTTCCGCAAAATGCTGTTGATCAGTTGATGGACAAAATATCTTCGAAAAAGGGAATATCATCCAGCCGTACCTGCGAGTTGGGTTTACAAGAGTCAACCAGTATAGAATTTTCTTCCATAGAAGCGTTGGTCTATGGTGCAATTAAAAAGTAATTTTCATCAAGATTAAAAAGACAGCATCAACATGTCAAAAGCATTTTCTTTATTTATTACATCATTATTGTTTATTTCACAATTGCAGGCAAATGTGATCGCCCGACTCATCAAAGCGGAAGGGGATGTCACATTCAAAAGATTGGGCATGGACTCCTTTTCGGAAAAAGCAAAGCTGGGTGCTGCAATCCAGAATGGAGATGCCATCAAGGTTGGCGAAACCGGTTTTGGCGCTATTATGTACTTGGATGATAAAACCATCCTGAAGATCAGGGAAAATACCAAGTTTGGTTTCATGGATACGCAAAACACCCGCACGGTGGATCTGGTTCATGGGACCCTGTTGAATGATGTGAAATCTGAGGGACGAACCAAATCGTTCCGGATTCAAACACCCGTATCCGTAGCCAGTGTAAAAGGGACTCAATTTGCCGCCATTGTCAGCCAGGCAGGTGTGGATCAATTTATTGGGAAAGAAGGGCTATTTGAAGTCTTGAATATGATCAGTGGGGAAACGGTCTCTGTTGGTCCCGGACAAAAAGCAATCAGTAATGCAACGGGGAATTTGATCACGGCACCGGCATCTCCCGGCGACTATCCTGAAGATCCTGAAGTTGAACCCTACGAAGAACCGGAGCCTGAAGATGCTGAGGAACCCAGGGAAGATGCTGAACTGGAAGAAGCCCCTGAATCCAGGGAAACCCCAGATCAACCCGAAAGTGTCGAACCGGAAGAAGCCCCTGAAACGCCAGATGAGCCCGAATCACAGGAATTCCCTGAGACAGGCGAAGAAGGAGAGATACCGGAAACACCCGAAGAAGGCAGCGGCACACCTCCTAAACCATTTGGCATGGGCATGGGCATCGGTTCCGTAACCTTGGATGGTGTCCTTTATAATCAGTTGGCACTTCGTCCGGAAATTAATATTGGTAAAATTGGGTTTGGGTTGGACTTGGTTCTTTACCTTGATTTTGAAGGAAACATTCGCACCGAAGATTGGGATATTGCCGATGATCCATCCAAATTATTGGATAAAATTTTATACATCAAATATGGCCAAAAAACAGATCCAATGTGGTTTAAATACGGCAGCATCGAAGGAATGACGCTGGGATATGGGGGATTATTAAACGGTTATTCCAATATGATGGAATTCCCTTCGGTTCGGCGGATTGGATTAAATACCGGATTTAATATTGGTCCTGTTGGCGGTGAATTATTCTTTGCGAATTTGAAGGATTTTTCCCGCGGTGGAACCTTAACCGGACTTAGGGCAGCCTATACAATTTCAGAAGATTTCCCATTAACCTTCGGACTGAATATTGTGACGGATGCGAATATGTTTTCCGGTTTAAAAGATGCAGATGATGATAAATATCCCGATGTATTTGATGATTTTCCTGATAGTACCAATATGTGGAACGATACGGATGGAGACGGAATTCCTGATCCTCATGAAGGATTGGATTCTTCACGTTGGGACATTGATGCCGATGGTGATAATCTCTATGATTACGGTGACGGGACCGATACACTGATTACACTAAAAGCAACACCGTTCAGTTTAGAAGATAATAAAGCATCCACACTTGGGTTTACTGTTGATGTGGGTTATCCTGTTGTCAGTGGTAAAGTATTCAGTCTCGGACTTTATTCTGAATTCAATAGTTTGAGTTTTCCATCTGCTGTGACGGAAGATTCCACCTTTATTCGTTTGGACCGGTCCGGAACGGGTATAACCATTCCCGGCCTTCGTGCATCCTTTTTTAGTATTTTAGATATGACAATAGAGTACAGGATTATAAATGGATCATTTGTACCGAGCTTTTTTGATCAATCCTACGATCTGACCCGGGTGGTGACAACGACTGTTGGAGATTCAACAACAATCAGAACGAAAGATATGTTCACGTTTGATGAGAATAGTAATGATTTAACATCCGCAGGAGTATTTGGTTCTGCATCATTGAATTTGTTCAATTTGGCATCCTTTTCTGCAGGCTATGCAAAAATGGTCGCCGAAACAGATACGATTCAGAGTTTTAATGCATTTATCAATTTAAACGCGGATAATATTCCCAAGATCAGTTCTGCCATGGCTTACTACCAGCGAAATAATGATGCGAATCCGTTCGATTTCGAAAATCCATCCGAGAATACTATCATGGGCTATCGCGTTGGATATGAAATGAGTAAAGGCGTGAGTCTGATCTGGGATTTTCGCCAATTTTATCGTGATGATGGGACGGGAACCATGGAACCCGTGAAACAAACGACTATCGAGACAACCTTCAATTTCTGATAGAGTTTATTTTGATCAAAAACGCATCCATCGGACTTTTTCTGTTAGGGAGCATTGTGGCACAAACGGAAGTCATGATCCTGAGCCAAAAGGTAGGTACGGAGATTGATGAACACGAGAATAGGTTTTACAGGATTTTCCCAAAGGAAAAGGGATTCATTAATGCCCAGATTCTCCGAATCAATGAAAAAAATTATCGTGTGATTATTGTGAAGGAAATTCGTGGATATGAGACTCAAGTAAAGCGATTTATTTCACAGAACAAATTCGATGAATTACAAATGCATGTTGAATCACAACCCGAATTTACGGAAGAAGAAAAAATCGCCATGTATGAAGGAATGGATTTCCTAAGAGCAGAAAAGATCGTGAATGAGATCCCAAAACCCCAATATGTGATCTTGAAGCATTCCGGACAGAAGAAATTGAAGGGCTCCCTATTTTTGGTGGAAGAGAATGTGCTCCATATCCAAACACCGACCACAATTGAAAAAGTACATTTAAGTGATCTGGATCAATTGTCCTATCGTCCGGAGATCGGCGAGTTTGAACACCTGCGCCCTTACCTTTACGGCATCACTGGCTTGACGGGATTTGCTTTAGCGCAAATCTATAATTCCCAACGGTCAACCATTTACAATGAATACGGAATTCCACGGAATGATTTGAATCGATACACGCAATTATACGGCATTGTAATTGGGTTGATTTTTAGTAGCGAATTATTTGATGCTGTCAGTACATTGCTGACACCTTCGGAGACTATTATTTTGTCCGAAGCAGAATATGAAAAGAAAAATATTAAATAATCCACGGAGGACTTATGGCAAAGAAACCTAATGCACCAGCGGAAAGTGCCGTACCGGCAGTTGATCCACAAAAACGATATTTAATGGACCAGTTTGGCGGTCTAATGGAACAAGTCGGAGAAGGGTTTGGCGGCCCACTTCAGGAAGAATTGATTCGTCGGCTAGAACAAACCATTGCGGATTTTCATGAAGAGGTGAGTGATATGCTAACCAATCTGAAAGACAATTCAGAAAAGCGACATGAACGTTTGAAAGAGATTTGGGATAATCCGGATGCAGCGAATGATCAGAGTTCTGACGCAGCTGATGATGACCCGGTTGACGCTGGTGAAATGAGTGAATATGAAAAGCGGATCGAAGGATTAGGGAAAGACGGAGGGAAAGACGAACCCAAAAAAGAAGAGGAAAAGCCCAAGAAGAAAAAAGGATTCTTTGGGCGAAAGAAAAAGTAACCGCAAATTCGGGGG